>CAZLQH010000004.1:0-2296 GCA_964561595.1 uncultured bacterium
GACCCGCGTCTGGGAGATCGAGGACGGCCGCTTCGAGGACTACGAGGGCGACTGGGACTTCTACCGCCGCAAGCGCGACGAGCGGCGGGACCAGGGCACCGTCGTGGATACGGGTGCGGCGACGCCGTCACAGCGGGGCGACGGTGCCCAGGCGAGCGGCGGGACGGTGCCGGCGCACGCCCCGGCGCGGACCTCGGCCGATCCGACCTCGACCCGCACGGCTCCCGTGGACGACGCCGCGACCTCGGGCGACGCCACCGCCGACGCCTCAGCCCACGCCGCCGACCAAGCCGCCGACCCGCGCTTCGGCGAGCTGAGCCCCTGGAAGCTCGAGCGCGAGCTCGAGACGCTGGAGCACCGCGTCACCGAGCTCGAGGACGAGCTGCAGCGCCTGAACGAGCGTCTGGCGGACCCCGCGGCGCACGACGGGAGCGAGCTGGCCGAGCTGGGCCGAGCGCACGCCCGCGTCGAAGCGAACCTGCTGGACGCGATGGAGGCGTGGGAAGCGGCGGGTCGCACGCTGGAGTCCAAACGCACGCTGCGCGGCGGCTGACCGCGATGAGCGCCGCGGTAGAGTGACGCCCATGCAACGAGTCCGCTACCGCACCTTCGACGGCGTCCACTGGGGCGAGGTGGAGGGTGGGCGCGTCCACCAGCTCTCCGCCATGCTGGGCCGGCGCGACGGCGCCGTCGTCCCCCTCACCGACGTCTCGCTGCTGCCGCCGTGCGATCCGCGCTCCATCGTGTGCGTCGGCAAGAACTACGCCAAGCACATCGCGGAGATGGGTGGCGACGCCGCCTCGCTCCCCGAGGAGCCCGGACTGTTCCTCAAGGCGCTGAACACCCTCGCCGGAGCGGGCGACCCGGTCCCGTACCCGAGCTGGACCGAGAATCTCCACTACGAGGGCGAGCTGGCCGTCGTGATCGCCCGCGAGATGAAGGACGTGCCGGCGGAGGACGCGCTGGACCACGTGCTGGGCTACACCTGCGCGATCGACGTCACGGCCCGCGACAAGCAGCGCACCGACCTGCAGTGGGTCCGCGGCAAGAGCGCGGACGGCTTCTGCCCGATCGGGCCGTGGCTCGAGACGGACCTCGACCCCACCGACACGACCGTGCGGACCTTCGTGAACGGCGAGCTGCGCCAGGACGGCCACACCTCCGACCTGATCTTTCCCGTCGCCGAGGTGCTCTCCTACATCAGCCGCTTCATGACGCTCGTTCCCGGCGACGTGGTGCTGACCGGAACGCCGGACGGCGTCGGGCCGCTGGCCGTGGGCGACGAGGTGGAGGTGCGCGTGTCCGGCGTCGGCTCGCTGACGGCGACCGTCGAAGCGGCGTGAGCCCAGCGGACGCCGGGCAGCGCCCGTACGACCTGGGCGCCGGCACCTGGCTGATCGACACCCACCTGGCCGGCCAGCCGGAGATGGTCGGCGTGTTCGCGCAGGAGCTGCCGGACGGCTCCGTGCTGCTGATCGAGAGCGGCTCGGGCGCCACGGTCGACGCCGTCCGCGACGGCCTGGCCGCGCTGGGGCGGGGCCCCGGCGACGTGGCGGCGATCGTGGTCACCCACGTGCACCTGGACCACGCGGCGGGCGCGGGCGCGCTGTCCGCATGGTCGGGCGCGCCGGTGCACGTCCACCCCCGCGGCGCGAAGCACCTGGCCGATCCCGCCAAGCTCTGGTCCAGCGCCGCGCGGATCTACGGCGACGACATGGACCGGCTCTGGGGTCCGATGGAGCCGGTGCCCGCAGACCGGCTGCGGACGCTGGACGACGATGAGAGCTGGACCGTCGGAGGGGCGCGCTACCGGGTGCTGCACACCCCGGGCCACGCGCGCCACCACCTGTCGCTCCTGGATCCGCACGGCGGCGCGTTCGTGGGCGACGCCGCCGGGATCGTGCTGCCCGGCGTGCCGCTCATCCGCCCCGCGCTGCCCCCGCCCGAGACCGATCTCGAGGCGGCCGAGGCGTCGTGCCGCGCGCTGGTGGCGGCCCGTCCGGAGCGGCTGCTGCTCACCCACTTCGGCGCGATCTCCGACGTCGAGGAGCACCTGCTGGAAAGCGTCCGCCGGAACCGCGTCTGGGCCGACGAGGTACGCGCCGGCCTGGACGCGGGCGAGGACGAGGACGCCCTGATCGCGCGGATGGAGGCGCTGGAGGACCGCGAGCTGGACGAGGCCGGCGTCCCGCAGGACGCCCGCGCGCCGTACAAGGCGTCCAGCGACGCCCGCATGACGGTGATGGGCCTGAGCCGCTACTGGCGGCTGCGGGACGAGGGACGCTGAGATGCCGGC
>CAZLQH010000004.1:2396-75139 GCA_964561595.1 uncultured bacterium
GATGGGCCTGAGCCGCTACTGGCGGCTGCGGGACGAGGGACGCTGAGATGCCGGCGCCGTTCCCGCTGCCCCGGACGGCGCGGCTGGCGGTGCTGGCGTCCGGGCGCGGCAGCAACCTGGCGTCTTTGCTGAACGCGTTTCCGCCACCGGAGGCGCCTTCGGGCTCCGCCGTGAGCCCGGACGCGGATTCCAGCCGGGACGCGGATGCGAGCACGGAGCCGCCGCCCGCCCGCGTCGTGCTCGTGGTCAGCAACGTTCCCGGCGCGGCCGCGCTGGCGCGGGCCGAGGCCGCTGGCGTGGCTGCGAGGCCGATCGCGTGGATGCGCCGGGTGGGCGACCGCGTCACGTTCGAGCGGGAGCTGCAGGCGTCCCTGGACGAGCACGGCGTGGACCTGATCTGCCTCGCGGGGTTCATGCGGATCCTCTCGCCCGCGTTCACGCGCCGCTGGGCGGGCCGGATCGTGAACGTCCATCCCAGCCTGCTCCCCGCGTTCCGGGGGCTGCACGCGCAGCGGCAGGCGCTCCAGGCGGGCGCCACGACCTCCGGCTGCACGATCCACCTGGTGGACGCCGGGGTGGACACCGGCCGCATCGTGCTGCAGCGGCGCGTGCCGGTGCTGCCGGACGACGACGAGCACACGCTGGCCGACCGCATCCTGGAGCAGGAGCACCTCGCCTATCCCGAGGCGGTCCGGCGGCTGCTGCGCGGCGAGATCGACGAGGTCGGCGAGGTCGGCGAGGAGCCGGAGGGGGAGAGGAACGCATGAGGGGAACCGCATGAAGGGAACCGTATGAAGGTGCTGCTGATCGGAAGCGGAGGACGCGAGCACGCGCTGGCCTGGGCGCTTGCCGCGTCGCCGCGCGTGGGCGAGGTACTGGCCACGCCCGGCAACGCCGGCATCGCAGAGCTGGCGCGGATCGTCACGGCCGAAGGCGACGACGAGCTGCTGCGTCTCGCGGCGCGGGAGCGCGTGGACCTGGCCGTCATCGGCCCCGAGGCGCCGCTGGCCGCCGGGCTGGCCGACCGCCTGCGGGAGGCCGAGGTGCCCACCTTCGGTCCCGGCCGCGACGGCGCGCGGCTGGAGGCGTCCAAGGCGTACGCCAAGGCGTTCATGGAGCGCTGCGGCGTGCCCACCGCCGCGTTCGCGACGTTCTCGGCCCTGGACCCGGCGCTGGATCACCTGCGGCGGGTGGGCGCGCCGATCGTCGTGAAGGACTCGTACCTGGCGGCGGGCAAGGGCGTCACCGTGGCGGACGACGAGGATCGGGCCGAGGCGGCACTGCGCGAGCTGTTCGCGCGGCCCAACGCCGAGGTGGTGCTCGAGGAGCGGCTGCTGGGCCAGGAGCTCAGCGTGATGGCGCTCACCGACGGCCGCTCGTGGCTGCCGCTGCCGCTGGCGCAGGACCACAAGCAGATCGGCGAGGGCGACGTGGGTCCGATGACGGGCGGGATGGGCGCCGTCGCGCCGGTGCCGCTGCTGAGCGACGCGCAGCGGGAGCGCCTGGACCGCGAGATCGTGGAGCCGGTGCTCCAGGGGCTGCGCGACGAGGGAACCGACTACCGCGGCGCGCTGTTCCTGGGCGTGATGTGGACCGACGCGGGGCCCAAGCTGCTCGAGATCAACGTCCGCCTGGGCGACCCCGAGACGCAGACGGTGCTTCCCCTGATGGAGAACGACCTGGCCGGCGTGCTCGAGGCGCTCGATCAGCGCCGGCTGCACGAGGTGGGGCCCGTCTGGCGGCCGGGCGCCGCGGCGACCGTGGTGGTGGCCGCACCCGGCTACCCCGGGGCGTACCCGAAAGGGCTGCCGGTCGCCATCCCGGAGGGGCGCGAGGCGGACACCTGGGTATTCCACGCCGGCACGCGCAGCGAGCACGGCCGGCTGCTCTCCAGCGGCGGTCGGATCCTGGCCGTCACCGCCGTCGACGCGGACATCCCCAGCGCGGTCGCGAAGGCGTACCGGGAGGTGGACCGCATCGACGTTCCAGGCGGGGTGCACAGACGCGACATCGGCGGCCGCCTGCGGTAGCCTTGCGACATGCCCCGTCGATCCCTCATCGCAGCTCGCACGCACGTCCCCGCGGACGTTCGCGGCGACGGTCGGCCGTCCGCTCGCCGGTGCGCTCGCCGCGGCGCGCGTCCGCCGCTCCCGCTCCTGGCCGCGGCGGCGATCGTCCTGCTGATCGGTGCCTGCGCTCCGGCCGCCAGCGAGGAGACCGAAGCCGTGACGACGCCGACCGGCCCGGTCGCGTACGTGCCGCGCGCTACCGGCGCCGCCTGGGCGTACCTGCCCGATCGCGCCACCCTTGACGAGCCGCGCGTGGTGGTCCGCGTCGAAGGCCCCACCGTGGTGGACGGAACCGTGCGGACCGCCTGGCGGATGGTGGGTCGCGGCCTGGACATCCGCTGGTTCCGTGAGCATCGCGACGACGGGACGTTCCTCGTGCGCGAGGAGCGTCCGGGCACGGTGATCACGTTCGATCCGCCGATCCAGGAGATGGTCACGGGCCCGCTCCGGGTGGGGCAGATCTGGTCGGGCGCGACGACCGCGACGGTCCGCTTCCCCGAGGCCGCTCCCGAGAACCGCACCTCGACCCTGGCGCTGGACTGGATCACGACCGTCGTCGACCGCCGGCCGGTGACGGTCGCGGCGGGCACGTTCGAGGTGTTCGTCCTGAACTTCACCACCCGCACGCTGGACGAGGACGGCACCGTGCTCGAGGAGCTGACGCAGGAGACCTGGTTCTCGCCGTACCTGGGCGAGGTCCGCACCGAGAACGGCTTCTTCCTGGTCGACTCGAACCTGCTCGGGCTTCCCCGGGAGCCGTGAGCCGGCCGCTCGCGTACTGGGCACTCGCCTACCGTTCAGTAGGTCGTGCCGCGATACGCTGAGGGAACGTAGCTTGGAGGGTAGGCACCGATGGCACGTCTCGACGAGATTCACCAGCCCAGCGACCTGAAACGCGTTCCTCGCGAGGAGCTCTCGGCCGTCGCGGACGAGCTCCGCGCGGAGATCATCCGCGTCTGCTCGACCACCGGCGGGCACCTCGCCTCCAGCCTGGGTGCGGTCGAGCTGACCGTCGCGCTGCACTGGCTGTTCGACACCGAGCGCGACCGCATCGTCTGGGACGTGGGCCATCAGACGTACGGCCACAAGATCCTGACCGGCCGTCGCGACCGCATGGCCACGATCCGCAAGCACGACGGTCTGGCCGGCTTCACCACCAGCAGCGAGTCGCCGCACGACGCGCTCACCGTCGGGCACGCCTCGACCAGCCTGGCCGCCGCGCTGGGCATGGCCATGGCGCGCGACGGTCGCGGGGACGACTACCGCGTCACCGCCGTCATCGGCGACGGCGCGCTGAC
Source organism: uncultured bacterium (assembly GCA_964561595.1). Lineage (GTDB taxonomy): Bacteria > Deinococcota > Deinococci > Deinococcales > Trueperaceae > SLSQ01. The sequence goes on from CAZLQH010000004.1 coordinate 5,764, forward strand.
GGGCGGCATGGCGCTGGCGGCGCTGAACCAGATCGGGCACGTCAAGCCGAAGATGACCGTCATCCTGAACGACAACGAGATGTCGATCAGCGAGAACGTGGGGGCGCTGAACCACTACATGCGCCAGCTCCAGGTCCAGAAGTGGGTCCAGAAGGCCGAGGCGGGCGGCAAGAAGGCGCTCTCCGACCTGTGGAAGCCGCTGGCCGAGCTGGGCAGCCGCGCCAAGTCCGCGACCCGACGCTTCCTGGACCCCGCCAGCAACAACCCGTTCCACGCCATGGGGCTGCGCTACGTCGGACCGGTCGACGGGCACGACGTGAACGCGCTGCTCTACTACCTGGAGCACATCGACCGCCTCGAAGGGCCCACGATGCTCCACATCGTGACCCGCAAGGGCAAGGGCTACACCGTGGCCGAGTCCGACCCGATCGCCTGGCACGGCGCGTCGAAGTTCGACCCGGACCACCCCGTCGCCAGCGGAAAGCCGCACCAGTGGTCCGACGCGTTCGGCGACGCCGCCATCGCGCTGGCCCAGCGCGACGACCGCATCTGGGTGATCACCCCCGCCATGCGCGAGGGCTCCGGCCTGGTCAAGTTCTCCAAGGCGCATCCCCAGCGCTACCTGGACGTCGGTATCGCCGAGGACGTCGCGGTCACGACCGCCGCCGGCATGGCGCTGCGCGGCGAGAAGCCGATCGTCGCGATCTACTCGACCTTCCTGCAGCGAGGCTTCGATCAGGTGGTGCACGACGTCTCGATCGAGAACCTCGACGTGGTGTTCGCGGTCGACCGCGCCGGCCTCGTCGGCGGCGACGGCGCGACCCACCAGGGCGTGTACGACCTGGCGTACCTGCGCTCGCTCCCGAACCTGTCCGTGGCCATGCCGAGGGACGCCTCGCAGATGCGGGGCATGCTGCGGCGCGCGCTGGAGCTGGGCGGGCCGAAGGCGATCCGCTGGCCTCGCGGCGCGGTCGATGCCCCGCCCGAGGCGGAGGTCGGCGACTGGGACGAGATCTCCTGGGGCACCGCCGAGGTACTCAAGGAGGGAAGCGAGCTCCACATCCTGGCGCTGGGCCCGATGGTCGACTACGCGCTGGCGGCCGCCGGCGACGATCCCCGCGTCGGCGTCGTCGACGCGCGCTTCGTCAAGCCGCTGGACGAGGCGCTGATCGTGCGTCTGGCGCGCGACGGCGCGAAGCTGATCACGATCGAGGATCACGCCCTGCCCGGCGGGTTCGGCTCCGCCGTGGCGGAGCTGCTGGCCGACCACGGCGTGCCGGCGCAGCTGACCCGCCTCGGAATTCCGGACGTGATCGTGCCGCACGGCGACCCCGCGCGGCAGCACGAGGAGCTGGGCTACGGACCCCAGGCGCTGCGCGCCAAGATCGCCGCGACCATCGGCGAGCGACCGGCGACGGTCCAGCCGGCCCAGGCCGTCCAGGTGGGCGATTCTGAGACGTCGAAGCGGACCGTCCAGGGGGCACGTTCGCTCCGTTGACAGCGCCGGAGAAGGTCGGGTATCCTTCTCTTCGCGCTCGCCGCAGGGCAGCGTTTCGTGGAGCCGTAGTGTAGCGGTTAGCATATCTGCCTGTCACGCAGAAGGTCGCGGGTTCGAATCCCGTCGGCTCCGCCACGAACGGACGGATGGGCGCCCTCCGGGGCGCCCTCCGACAAGGCCGGGTAGCTCAGTAGGTAGAGCATACGACTGAAAATCGTAGTGTCGGCGGTTCGATCCCGCCCCCGGCCACCACCTCCGCTCGGCCGCGATCACGCCAATGTAGCTCAGCGGTAGAGCAGCCGATTCGTAATCGGCAGGTCGTCGGTTCAATTCCGACCATTGGCTCCAAGCCGGAACCCCGTCCACGCGGCGGGGTTCTCGCTTGGTCGCCGCGAGCCGCCGCCTCGGGCCGCCGCCGCCCGTCCGCAGCCGCCCGCGAGCCGATGGTCGCCGCCCGCCGAATGAAGTTTCGAACGCACCGGACCCGCCCTCGGCTCTATGCTCGGTCAACGCGCAGGGAGGGGCCGCACGCCCGTCCAGGCGGCGTCCCCGGGGGAACCCTGACCGATGCGACTCTACTTCGTTCGACACGGCGAGCCTGACTACGGCAGCCTCGGAAGCCCGAGGCTGGGGTCGGGCGCGCACGATCTGGCGCCGCTCACCTCGATCGGACGTCTGCAGATCGACACCATCGCGCGCGACTACCGTCTGCAGAGCGTCGACGCGGTGCTCTCCTCCAGCTACGCCCGCTCGCTCGAGTCCGCCGCGCTGCTGGCCCGCGCCGTGGGCAAGCCGTTCTTCGTGGAAGTGGACCTGCACGAGTGGCGGGCCCATCCCGATCCGGCGCGCGAGCTCGACCCCGAGCTGCTCCAGCGCGCGGCGGAGCGACTGCGCTTCGGCGAGGATCCCGGCGACGGCCCGTGGGAGACGCTGGACGAGGTGCGCGAGCGCGTGATCCGCGTGCTGCGGCGCTACCGCAGGTTCGACAGCCTGGCGGTCGTCAGCCACGCCGTCGTCATCGCCGCGATGATCGGCGTCGAGCGTCCCGTCGAGCACGCCGAGATCGTGCCGTACGACCTGGACCCCGATGCGCCGCCCAGCGTTCCCGGCCGCACCCGCACGCCCGGCTGACCCGGTCCTGCGGAGCTGAGGGCGGAACGATCGGCCGCGCTGCGACGGTCGTCGCGACCGACGCCCGGATCAGCGCCGAAACACCCGGACGGGAAGACCCCCCTCGGGGTGCAGCGTCATGCCCACCGGCTTCCGCGGCCCGGTGCCCACCGGCTCGACCCGGTAGCGTCCCAGCGTCAGCGCCAAGCCGGTCTTGATCAGCGCCGTCGCCGTGCCCGCCCCGATGCAGTGACGCGCGCCGTACCCGAACGGCAGGTAGGCGAACGGCGGCGGCTCGCCGTTCAGGAAGCGTCGCGGCTCGAAGCGGTCCGGCGCCTCGAACGCATCCGGATCCAGGTGCGTCCGGAGGATCGAGAGCGCCACCCGGCTTCCCGCCGGGACGGCGTGCCCGAGGATCTCGACCTCCCGCACCGTGCGCCGCAGCGCGGCCGCGGCAGGAGGCCGCAGACGCAGCGTCTCCTTGACGAACGCGTCGGTGAACGGCGCCGCCTGCGCCGCGACGGGATCGCCGTGCGCCAGCTCGGCCGCGAGCCGCGCGCCGTGGTCCGGATGCTCGTCCGCCATCGCCAGGCACCACGCCAGGGCGGCGGCGGTGGTGTCGAACCCGGCCGAGATCAGACTCAGGCTCTGGTCGCGAAGCTCGACGTCGCTCAGCGCGCCGTCGTCGAGGGCGCCGTCGTTCGGCGCAAGCGCGCCGCGCGCCCGGTCGCCGGGCGCGCGGCTTCCGTTCCCCTCCCGCGGCGCCATCAGCAGGCTCAGCACGTCGTCCCGCGGCGCGGCTAACTGCTGCGGGTCTTCCATCCGTGCGCCGCCCTGGGCCCGCCGCCGCGCGATCTCGGCGTACAGCGCCCGGTCCACCCGGCGCCGGGCGGCCGTGAAGCGTGCCCACGGGGTGCCCGGGATCGGCAGCTTCCACTGCTGCTCCAGCATGGGCCGGCCGGGGAAGTCCATCAGCGCGTCGACGTCGCGCAGCCAGGCGTCGTCCCGCGCCAGGGGCACGTCCCCCAGCACGATCCGCGCGACGATCCGGACCAGCCGCGGCCGCGCCTCGCGGTAGAGGTCGAACGGCTCGCCGTCGGCCGCCCTGCGGGCAAGCCACGGCTCCAGGATCGCCTCGCCCGTCGCCAGCCACGAGGCGACCTGCCGGCCGTGGAACGCCGGCTGGACCCGGCGCCGGCGGCGCAGGTGCGCAGGCTCGTCGCTCGAGATCAGCGCCGTGTCGCCGCCGACGGGACGGAGGAAGTCGTAGCCGCCCTTCTGGGAGAACGCGTCCAGCTCGCCCTGGAGGATGGTGCGGGCCGCGTCCGGCCCCACGAACCAGTGGAACCGGATCGGCCCGAAGCCGAACGCGAAGGCGGGCCCCAGCTCCTGGTGCAGCTGCGCCACGGCGGCGTGCAGGTCGCTGCCGGCCAGCTCCAGGATGCGCAGGTGCGCGCGGCCCCTGGGCGCCGGCACGCGCGTCCGGGCGTCGCCCGCGTCGCCGGAGGCGCCGGACACGCGCCTCAGCGCACGCCGTGCAGGATCTCTTCGAGGCCCTGCGTATCGGTGAGGAGGATCTCCTTCGGTCGGGTCGCGATGACGGCCTCCGCCTCGAGCGCGCGCAGCGCGCGCGTGACGGTCTCGCGGCTGGTGCCCGCCATGTTCGCCAGCTCCTGGTGCGTCAGCCGGATCAGCGGCGGCCCGTCGCTCAGCTCCACCACGCCGGCGCGGTGCAGCTGCAGCAGCACGTACGCCACGCGGCCTTGCGCGTCCTTGTACGACAGCACCTGCGCCTCGTCGTCCATGCCGCGCAGCCTTCGGGCCAGCGTCGTGTTCACGTTCAGGCCCACCCGGGGGTGGTCGCGCATCAGGCGGTGGAAGTCGTCGCCGAACAGCAGCAGCGTCTCGACGGCGTCCACCGCGGCCGCCGTGGCGCTGCGGGTGCCTTCGGACAGCGGCGCCATCTCGCCGAAGAACTCGGGCGGCCGGAGCAGCGCCAGCGTCTTCTCGTGCCCGCCCAGGTCCACCTTGGACAGCTTCACCGTGCCCTTGCGCAGCAGATGGACCGCCTCGCCCACGTCGCCTTCGCGGAACAGCACGTCGCCCGTCGCGTACGCGCGCCGCTGCACGGCACCCGCCACGATGTCCAGCAGCCGGTCGTCGGCGCCCGAGAACAGCGGCACCCGCGCCAGGAACGCGAGCAGATCGGCGCGCGCGTCGCGGCCCGGATCGGAGGGGTCGGTGGGGGAGGGAGGCGTCATCTCTCGCAGGCAAGGTACCACGGCTTGCTAGCATGAGCGGCCGTGAACCCCGTCCTCGCCTGTCACGCCCTGCATCGCGACTTCGTCACGCCCGCCGGCGTGCTGCCGGTGCTGGCCGGAGCCGAGCTCGAGGTTCGCCCCGGCGAGGTGGTCGCCGTCCTGGGCCCCTCCGGCAGCGGCAAGACGACCCTCCTGCACCTGTTGGCCGGGCTGGACCGGCCCACGTCGGGCGAGGTGTGGTGGGGCGACGAGGCGGTGCACGCCCGTGCCCCGCGCGAGCTGGCGCGCCTCAGGTCCGAGCGCGTCGGCCTGGTGTTCCAGGATCCGCACCTGCTGCCCGAGCTGGACGCGGTCGCGAACGTGTCGCTGCCCGGCCGCATCCGCGGTCGCGCGTCGGCCGAGCGCGCGACCGCGCTGCTGACGTCGGTCGGGCTGTCGGAGCGGCTGCGGGCGCGGCCCGCGACGCTGTCGGGTGGCGAGCGTCAGCGCGTCGCGGTCGCGCGGGCGCTGTACGCCGATCCGCCCCTCATCCTGGCGGACGAGCCGACGGGCAGCCTGGATCGTGCGACCGCGAAGACGGTCTTCGACCTGCTCGTTCGCATCGCGAGGGAGCGGCGTCGCGCGGTCCTCATGGTTACCCACGATGCGGGCCTGGTGCACGACGTCGACGCACGCTTCCGACTCGAGGACGGGCGGCTGCAGCGCGCCTGACGTGGCCCTCCGCATCGGCGCCTGCCGCCCCGTATGGCGTGCTACGCTACGAAGTGACGTAGGGTCGCCAGTGGTCGAACGTACGATCCCCTCAACGGGCGGTCCTGCCGACTCATTCACTTGGAGGTTGCATGAACATGAATCGGTTCGCCATCGTACTCGCTGCGCTACTGGTCTTCGGACTCGCCGCGGCCCAGACGCTCGTGTTCGGGAACTCGGGTCAGCCTTCGTCGCTGGACTCGGCCGACTCGCAGGACGGCGAGTCCCTCGTCGTCAGCGGTCAGATCACCGAGACGCTGATCGGCTTCGCGTCCGGCAGCGCCGACCTCGAGCCCAAGCTGGCCGTTTCGTGGTCGACCAACGAGAGCGCCGACGTGTGGACGTTCGAGCTGCGCGAAGGCGTGCAGTTCCACGACGGAACCGCGTTCGACGCCGAAGCCGTCAAGTTCAGCTACGACCGCTGGAACCTCGTGGACCACCCCTACTCGTTCCGTGACGAGGGCAAGAACTTCGTCCCGTTCGGCTGGGTGTTCGGCGGGCCGCGCGGCGAGGGCGGCATCATCGACGAGGTCGTCGCCGCAGGCGAGCTCTCCGTCGAGTTCCGCCTCACCCAGCCCGTGCCGTTCTTCCCGGCGCTGGTCGCGGCCAACTACTTCCAGATCGACAGCCCCGCGGCCGTCATGGAGGCCGGCGCCGACTACGGCAGCCCCTCCGTCGGCTCGGTCGGCACCGGTCCGTTCGTGTTCGAAGAGTGGGTCGAGGGTCAGCGCGTCCGCCTGAGCGCCAACGCGGACTACTGGGGCGGCGCCCCTAGCGTGAACGAGGTCGTGTTCCGCCCGATCCTCGAGCCGACCGCCCGCCTCGCGGAGCTCCAGGCCGGCGCGATCGACATCGCCGTCAACCTGCCCGCCGACAACCTCCAGACCGTCGAGAACGACGGCAACCTGGTCACGGCCATCGCGAACGGCGAGCTGAACGTCGGCTACGTCGGCATCTCGCACGCCGAAGAGCACCCGATGAGCGACGTGCGGGTGCGTCAGGCGATCGCGCACGCGATCGACCGTGAAGCGATCGTAGAGGCCTTCTACGCCGGCACCGGCATGGTCGCCGAGGATCACCTCGCCGCCTCGCTGTTCGGCCACGGCATGGACTGGCCGTACGAGTACGATCCCGAGCGCGCCCAGGAGCTTCTGGCCGAGGCCGGCTACGCTGACGGCTTCGCCACCGAGCTCTGGTACATGCCGGTCAGCCGCCCGTACTACCCCTCGCCGCAGCCGATCGCCGAGACGATCGCCAGCTACCTCGCCGACGTCGGCATCGAGGCCGAGGTGCTGACCGAGGACTGGACGACGTACCTGTCCGACTACCGTGAAGGCGTCTTCCCGATGTGGATGCTCGGCTGGAACGCCGACTACGCCGACCCCGACAACTTCCTCCGCACCTTCTTCGGTGCCGACGGCGCGGCCGCCTACGCCTGGGATCGCGACGAGGTCATCGACATGCTCGAGGAAGCGACCCGCGTCGCCGACCAGGACCGTCGCGCGGAGCTCTACGCCGACGTGATCGCCGCGGTGGCCGAGCAGGCCGCCTCGATTCCGATGGCGCACAACAACACCCTGCACGCGCACCGGACCAACATCAGCGGCTGGGTTCCGAGCCCGCTGGGGTACAGCTCGGTGTCGCTCGTGCCCGTCGTCAAGCAGTAAGCGAGCCTCGCTCGCAACGCCGGACGCCTTCGGGCGTCCGGCGATCTTCTTCGCGACCGGAGCGCGCTCCGGACTATTTGGCTGCCCGTATCCGTACGACCGCCGGCGCCCCTGCAGCGCCCGCGGCGGTGGAGGTTCCGCTTGACCACCTATGTACTGCGTCGCGTCCTGGGACTGATCCCTGTCCTCTTCGGCGTGTCGCTCCTGCTGTTCCTGATCACCCGCCTGATTCCCGGCGACCCGGCCGTCGCGATGCTGGGCCAGCGCGCCTCCGCGGAAGCGCTTCAGCAGCTCCGCACCGACCTGGGCCTCACGCTGCCGGTCTGGTTCAACCTCGAGGCCGCCATGCAGCGCGGCCCTCTCGGTCTGTTCGATTCCCAGTACTTCAACTACATGGGCGACCTGCTGAGCGGCGATCTGGGCCGCTCGGTGTTCAGCCGGATCCCCGTCTCCGAGAGCCTGCTGGTGCGCTTCCCGGCCACCCTCGAGCTGGCCCTCGCCGCGATGCTGGTGTCGCTGATCGTCGGCATTCCCGCCGGCGTGTACGCCGCCTTGCACCGCGGTCGGCTTCCCGACACGCTCATCATGACGTTCGCGCTCTCGGGCGTGTCGTTCCCGGTGTTCTGGCTGGCGATCATCCTGATCTACATCTTCGCCGTCACGCTCGGCTGGCTGCCGCCGTCGTCTCGGATCAGCGTGTCCAGCGACCTGAACGAGATCACCAACCTCTACCTGCTCGACGCGTTGCTCACCCGGAACTGGAGCGCCTTCACCGACGTCCTGCGCCACCTGATTCTCCCTGCGGTCGCGCTGGGCACCATTCCGCTGGCGATCGTGGTGCGCATGACGCGCTCGTCGATGCTCGAAGTGCTCAGTCAAGACTACGTTCGGACAGCGCGCAGCAAGGGCGTCGGCGAGCGTGAGGTCGTCACGAAACACGCGCTCCGAAACGCCCTGCTGCCGGTGATCACGGTGGTCGGTCTCAGTTTCGGCACCCTTCTCTCCGGCGCGATCCTGACCGAAACCGTCTTCAGCTGGCCCGGCATCGGACGCTGGGTCTACGACGCCATCGGCGCGCGCGACTACCCGATCATCCAGGGCGGCGTGCTGTTCGTCGCAGTCACCTTCGCCGTCGTCAACCTGCTGGTCGACCTTTCCTACGCGCTGATCGACCCGCGCATCCAGTACACGTGAGGAGTCCGTCGTGAGTACCAGCGACGCGACCGGACGCCGGGGTCGCCTGTTCGGCGAGAGCGTCCTGGGCGACCAGCTACGCAAGTTCTTCCGTCACACCACGGGCGTGACGGGGCTCATCATCGTCGGCGCATTCGTGGTCATCTCGCTGCTCGCGCCGGTGCTCGCGCCGTACGACGCCAGCCGCGACCGCAACCTGCGCGCGCGCCTCAACCCGCCCTCCGCGGAGCACCTGTTCGGTACCGACGAGCTGGGTCGCGACCAGCTGATCCGCGTCTGGCACGGGGGTCGCATCAGTCTCCGCGTGGGACTCGCCGCCGTCGCCATGGCGGTCGTGGTGGGCTCGGTGCTCGGCCTGATCGCCGGCTACGTGGGCGGTTGGATCGACACGCTGATCATGTGGGCGATCGACATCCTGCTGGCGTTTCCCGGGATCCTCCTGGCGATCGCGATCGTGGCGACGTTGGGACCGAACCTCACGAACGCCCTCATCGCGATCAGCGTGACCCAGATCCCGATCTACGCCCGAATCATTCGCTCGGTGGTGCTTTCGCTGCGTGAATCGGAGTACGTCCAGGCGGCCCGGGCGCTCGGGGCCAACCCGTTCCGGATCGTGCTTCGGCACCTGCTGCCGAACAGTCTCAGCCCGATCATCGTTCAGCTCACGCTGTCGATCGGCATCGCCATTCTGGACGTGGCTGCGCTCGGGTTCCTCGGTCTGGGCGCGCAACCGCCGGCGCCGGAGTGGGGCCTGATGATCCGCGACGGCTTCTCGCAGTTCCTGCGGGCCCCCTGGATGTCGATCTTCCCGGGGATCGCCATCTTCCTGTCCGTGGTCGGCTTCAACCTGCTCGGCGACGCCATTCGGGACGTGCTGGACCCGCGCCTGGCGGAGTAGAACGGCTCGCTGATCGACGCCGAGTCAGGGGCGCTCGCCAACGCGCTCCTGACCGTCGATCCGCGTCCGGTCGAGGGGCAGGGCCGCCGCCCTGGGCATGCGAATCACGTGGTGCACAGCGATATCTTGTGCTAGCCTTCGGGCCGATAGGGCGGGGCGCCCGGGCCGATCCGGTCGAGACGCTCCGCTCGGATCCCCGGAGGTTCTATGAAGCGTCTCACCCTGTTCGTCGCTCTCCTCGCGCTCGTGGGCACCGCCCTTGCGCAGACGTTGGCGTACGGCCTGTCCGGCCTGCCTGCGTCCATGGACGCCGCCGACTCGCAAGACGGCAACTCGCTCACCGTCTCGGCCACCGTGACCGAGACGCTGGTCGGGTTCGTTCCCGGCTCCACCGATCTGGCGCCCAAGCTGGCGACCGCTTGGGAGCCCAACGACGACGCCACCGCCTGGACGTTCGAGGTGCGCCAGGGCGTCACCTTCCACGACGGCACGCCGTTCGACGCCGAGGCGGTCAAGTTCAACTTCGACCGCTGGAACGTCGTCGACCATCCCTACGGCTTCCGTGATCAGGGCAAGAACTACGTACCGTTCAGCTGGGTGTTCGGCGCTCCCGCGTCCGAAGGCGGCATCCTGGGCTCCGTGGACGTCGTCGACACGCACACCGTCCAGTTCAACATGACCCAGCCGACCCCGTTCTTCCCGTCCCTGCTGGCCGCGGTCTACTTCCAGATGAACAGCCCCGCCGCCGTCATGGAGGCCGGCTCCGACTACGGCACGCCCGGCGTGGGCAGCGTCGGCACGGGCCCGTTCGTGTTCGACTCGTGGCGCGAAGGCGAGCAGATCCGCGTCACGCGCAACGACGCCTATTGGGACGGTCCGGCTCAGGTCGAGGCGGTCGTGTTCCGCGGCATCGCCGAGTCCACCTCGCGCCTGGCCGAGCTCCGCGCCGGCACCATCGACATCGCCGTGGACCTGGCCCCTGACGAGTTCTCCATCGTGGCCTCCGATCCCGAGCTGGACGCTGCGATCGCCGACAGCGACCTGAACGTCGGCTACCTCGCGATGCACCAGGCGAACGAGCCGTTCGACGATCTGCGTGTCCGCCAGGCGATCGCCCACGCGATCGATCGCGACGCCATCGTCGACGCGTTCTACGGCGGCCTGGCCGTCACCGCCGAAGACCACATTCCCCCCAGCTTCTTCGGGCACGGCATGGAGTGGCCGTACGACTACGACCCCGAGCGCGCCATGGAGCTTCTGGCGGAGGCCGGCTACCCTGACGGCTTCGCCACCGAGCTCTGGTACATGCCGGTCAGCCGCCCGTACTACCCCTCGCCGCAGCCGATCGCCGAGGCGATGGCCAGCTACCTGGCCGACGTCGGGATCACGGTGGAGCTTCTCACCGAGGACTGGACGACGTACCTGTCGGACTACAACACCGGCGCGTTCCCGATGTACATGCTGGGCTGGTACGGCGACGTTCCCGATCCGGACAACTTCCTGAACACGTTCTTCGGCGGGACGGCTCCCGCCGAGTTCGGCTGGGACGCCCCCGAGGTGCGCGAGTTTCTGAACCAGGCGCGCCAGATCGCCGATCCGGACCGCCGGGCGGAGCTGTACGCGCAGGTGAACGACGCCGTCGCGCAGCAGGCGGTCTCCATCCCCATGGGCCACAACCGCACGCTGAACGTGGTCCGTGCGGACGTCGAGGGCTGGATCTCCAGTCCGATGGGCTACAGCGCGGTGTCGCTGCACCCCGTCACGAAGAACTGATCCACGCTCGGCATTCAGCGGGCGCCTGAGCGCCCGGCCGACACGACATCGCCCCGTGGCCCCCGCTACGGGGCGGTGTCGTGTCGGTCCTGACGCGCGACCGGTCGGCCCGCCTCGTCCGCGGCAGGATCGTGCGCGCCCCCGACCTGCTCGCTCTGCGCCATGCGCGCCAGGCGCCGCCGCACTGCGGGTCGCACCCGGTTCATGCCCCACAGGACCGGGATCATCAGCAGCGCGACCAGGATCAGCGCGGCGTCGTTCACCAGCAGCACCTCGCCCGCCCAGGCGGCCGCCACCAGCCACGGCAGGCGCGCCGCCATGGCCGTCAGCCAGAGCGACCGTGCCGACAACGACGACAGGCCCCCTGCCATCACCGCGATGTCCAGGTTCAGGACCAGGAAGATCACGAACCACATCCACAGCGAGCGCACGCCCAGCAGCGCCTCCCACTCGTTCCAGACGCGCTCGGGAATGAGCCGGCGCATCGCGCGGCGGCCCAGCTGCCGCGCGATCGTGAGCGCCAGTCCAGCGCCCAGCGCCATGCCCACCAGGCCGTACAGGATCGCCGGGACGGTGCCGAACGCGGTGCCGCCCAGAGCCGCGATCAGCGGCGTCGGAATCACCGGAACCAGCGCCGCGAGCAGGAAGCCGGCCACGTACCACGCCGGCGCCAGCCAGCCTTGGGAGGTGATCAGCGAGGTCAAGCCTTCGATCATGACCGCCAATGTACCCCCGTCCGCTGAGACGGTCGTGATGCCGCGCCCGAGGGGCGCGGACGGTGCCCGGGCGAAGCGCCCGACCGCAGCCCGGCGGACCCGGTATCGTGGCGTCCATGGAGTCGCTCCCACCGCTGCGCCTGCGACCGGAGTTCCACCGTCGCCTCTGGGGAGGCGACACGCTGCCCGCATGGCTGGACGAGCCCGCGCCTCCCGGCGACGAGCCGGTCGCCGAGGCGTGGCTCGCGAACGGCGACAGCGTCGTCCGCGACGGACCGTACGACGGTCTCCGTGTCGCGGAGCTGGTCACGCGCTACGGGCCCGCCATGGTCGGCGAGGCCTCGATGGCCCGTTACGGCGCCGTGATGCCGCTGCTCGCGAAGTTCCTGGACGCGGACGCGGAGCTGTCCGTCCAGGTCCACCCGGACGACGCCTACGCGGCGCGGCGGCATCCCGGCAGCGGCCACCTCGGAAAGACCGAGACCTGGCGCGTCCAGCGCGCGCGACCGGGCGCCACCGTGACCTGGGGGTTCGAACGGCCGGTCTCGGAGGCCGAGGTGCGAGGCGCGCTGGACGACGGCTCGATCGGCGCGCTGCTCCGCACCGTTCCGGTCCGCGCGGGCGACGTGATCCACAACCCGGCCGGGACGGTGCACGCCGTCGGCGCCGGCCTGCGGCTCTTCGAGCTGCAGCAGGCCTCCGACCTCACCTACCGCCTCTGGGACCACGGCCGGCTGGGCGCGGACGGACGGCCCCGCGAGCTCCACGTGGAGGACGCGTTGGCCGTCGCCGACCTGTCCGGACGCGGGGATCCCCGGCCCGTCCCGCGGCCGGGCCCGGACGGCTGGACCGTGCGGGTCGCCTGCCCGTTCTACCGGCTCGAGGAGACCACCACCGACGGCACCGTCAGCGGTCGGACCGATCCGAGCGCCATGCACGTCGTGACCGTCCTGAACGGCGCGTTCGAGCTCGAGGCCGGGGTGGGCGGCCACATCGACCTGCCCGAGGGAGCCACCGCGCTGGTGCCCGCCGCCACGGGCGCCTACCGGCTCACGGGCCGCGGCACCGTCGTCCGCGGCAGGCCCCTGGACCATCGCCCCTGAGGCGCGCCTGCGACGATCGGCTCGAACGAGCGCCGCCGACGCGCGGTCCTGGGAACGCGCTCCACGACCGCGACGGCGCCGATGGCGCGGTAGCCTGCCGGTCGTGGATCGTTCTGCCCGCCCCACCTCGTCCCCCGCGCCGGCCGCCGCCTCGAGCACCGCGGCGCGTCCCCGCCCCGCGTCGGAGGGCGCCCTGCGCGCGCTCTGGCGGCTGCTACGGCCGTACCGTGGCCGGCTGATCGGCCTGTCGCTGCTGATCGCGCTCTCCTCGGGCGTCGCCCAGCTGGCGCCCCAGTTCGTGCGCTACGTGTTCGACGTGGTCATCCCGCGCGGCGAAGCCCGGCTGTTCCTGCTCACCGGCGTCGCGATCCTGGTCTTCCACCTCGTCTCCGAGGGGCTGCGCTACGCGGGCATGCTGCTCAGCTTCGCGTTCACGCAGCACGTCGTGAGCGAGACGCGCCGCGCGGTATACGGCCGCCTGCTGGCGCTGCCGCTGGCGCGGTTCACGAAGGAGCGCTCCGGCAGCCTGGTGTCGCGCGTCGTCTCGGACGTGAACGCCCTCGAGGCGATGATCCAGGCGGGCGCGAGCCGCATGGTGGGTCAGGCGTTCTCGATCGTCGTGGTGCTGATCATCCTGTTCGCGATGGACGTGCGGCTGGCGCTGGTGTCCGTCGCGATCGTCGTGACGATGGGGTTCTTCACCGTGCGCTTCCAGGAGCCGCTGCGGCGGCTGGCCCGGCGGATCCGCGGCCGGGTGGGCGAGATGACCGCCGTCGCCAGCGAGGCGGTCCAGAACGTCGCGGTCGTCAAGGCGTTCTCGGCCGAGGACGCCGAGTGGGAGCGGTTCCGGTCCGAGTCGGACGCCTACCGCGACCTGAACCTGGCGCGCCGCAAGGAGGTCGGCAAGATGCAGGCCGCGATCGGCCTGACCAGCGAATGGGGCGTCGCGGTGCTGGTGCTGGGCGGCGGCTGGCTGCTGGTCCAGGGCGGCGGCGACGTCGGGGGGCTGACGGTCGGAACCCTGACCGCGTTCGTTCTGTACCTGAACAACCTGATCAACCCGGTCCGGTTCGTGCTGAACTTCAACAACGTGCTCCAGTCCGGCGTCGCGGCGCTGGAGCGGATCGACGCGCTGCTGGCCGAGTCGCCCGAGCCGTACGAGCGGGGCCGGACGTTCGAGCCGGGCGAGATCCGTTTCGAGGGGGTCCGCTTCGGCTACCCAGAGGCGGAGGCCGAGGCGCTGCGCGGACTGGACCTCGCGATTCCGGCGGGCACCACCGCGGCGCTGGTCGGGCCGTCGGGAGCGGGGAAGAGCACCGTCACGAGGCTGCTGGGCCGCCTGTACGAGCCGGACGCGGGCACGATCCGGATCGGGGGACGGCCGGTCGCCGACATGACGCTTTCCTCGCTTCGGCGCGCCGTCGCGATCGTGCCGCAGGAGCCGACCCTGTTCTCCGGCTCGGTCGCGGACAACGTCCGCTACGGACGTCCCGAGGCTTCCCGGGCCGAGGTCGAGGAAGCGATCGGACTGGCCAACGCGGAGGCGTTCGTCGCCGCGCTGCCTGCCGGCATCGATACCGAGATCGGCGAGCGCGGCGTGAAGCTCTCGGGCGGTCAGAAGCAGCGCATCGCCATCGCGCGGGCGCTGCTCAAGGGCGCCTCGATCCTGGTGCTGGACGAGGCCACCAGCAGCCTGGACAGCGAGTCCGAGGCGCTCATCCAGGACGCGCTCGAAGGGGTGCTGGGACGCCGGGACGAGCTCACCACCCTGGTGATCGCGCACCGCCTGTCGACCGTTCAGGGCGCCGACCGGATCCACGTGCTGGACGCCGGCGCTCGGGTCGAGTCGGGCCCCCACGACGAGCTGCTTGCGGCACGCGGCCTGTACGCCCACCTGCACGCCCTGCAGGCGGGCGACGGGACGGGTCGGATCGGCTCCACCGTCCGCGGGAGGGCGCGGTGAGCGCGAAGCGGCCGACAGGACGCGGCTCGGGGCGGGGTCGTCGTCCCGCGCGGACGGGCGCCGCCAGCGGTCCCGCGCGGACGGGTGCCGCCCGGAGCGGGTCCGGGTCGCGCCTTCGCCGGACGCTGCGCTGGACGCTGGCGCTGGCGCTGGCCGTCGCCGCCGGCTGGCTGGGCTCCGTCTTGGTTCCCGGTCCGTTGCGGCCGTCCGCGGACGCCGCGTTCCCGGGCGTGCCGCAGACCCTGGTCCGGATCGGCGCGTACCGAGGGAACGGCGGCGGGGTCGAGGTCGCCCCGGTCGACGGCGGGGCCGACGTGCTGCTGATCGTCTACCCGGGCGGGCTGGTGCGTCCGCACGCCTATACCTGGATCGGCGTCGCGCTGGCGCCGGTCGGCGTTCGGACGCTGGTGCCCGCCATGCCGCTGGACCTGGCGGTGCTGGCGCGCGACCGCGCCGGCGCGCTGATCCGCGACCGCCGCGACGGCGAGGCGACGGTGGTGATCGCCGGCCACTCGCTGGGCGGCGCGATGGCCGCGTCGTGGGCGGCGCGGCACGAGGGATCCGCGGACGGTCTGGTCCTGATGGGCGCCTACCCGGCGCCCGGCGACGACCTGGCGGGCCACGACCTGGCGACCCTGGTGCTCGCGGCGGAGCACGACGGGCTCGCGACGCTGGGCGAGGTGCGCGAAGGGATGGAGCGGCTGCCGGGACGCGCCGGGATCGAGATCGTGGGCGGGGCGGTGCACGCGTTCTTCGGTCGCTACGGCCCGCAGCGGGGCGACGGCTTGCCGACCGTGCCACGGTCCGTCGCGGAGGCCGAGATCGCCGGCGCGCTCGAAGCGTTCCTGGCCAGCGTGCGATAGCGGGTCGCAGCGGCTCGCGGCCGAGCGCACGCGGTTCGTCCGCGCCTCGCGCTAGCTCTCGGGCAGGTAGCGCCGCCAGATCGGATCGACGTCCTGGATCAGCCCGTACGCGCTGCTGAACACGAACCGGGGCGCCTTGGGCGGACGGTCGAGGGCCATTCCGGCCTCGTCGGGCGTGCGGTCGCGCTTGCGCGCGTTGCACGCGCGGCAGCAGGCGACGACGTTCTCCCAGCTCGTCGATCCGCCCCGGCTTCGGGGCAGGACGTGGTCCAGCGTCAGGTCGCTGCCGCGCTTGCGGCAGTACTGGCAGCGGTGATCGTCACGGCGGAAGAGGTTGCGGCGGTTGAACGCGACCTTCTGCCGGTGGGGGCGCCGGACGTACCGGGCCAGCCGCACCACGCTGGGAACCGGCACCACCCGCGAGGGGGTGCGCAGCACCGCCTCCGCGTCCTCCACCCGGACGGCGACCTCCGTCATGATCAGCTGGATGGCGCGCTTGACGCTGCAGACGTGCAGCGGCTCGAAGCTGGCGTTCAGGATGAGCACCCGCGCCGCGGCAGGATCGGTGAGCGGCTCGAGCCCCAGCTCCTCGGCCAGGCGCTTCTCGGCGGCGAGATCCTCCGCCGACTCCGCGGGGCCTTCGCTCACGGACTCGGACGGGGCATCGATCAGGACGTCGTGTCGACGATCGTCGGCGTGCGGGGCGGCCGCCACCTCCCTCCGGGCCCGATTCTATCCGAGGCCCGGGGTGGCGGGCCTCCCTTCAGAAACGTGCCTCGTCGCGGTGCCGCTCGACGGCCAGCTCCACCAGACGCTCGATCAGGTCCGGGTACGCGACGCCCGCCGACGCCCACAGCCGCGGGTACATCGACAGCCGCGTGAACCCCGGAATCGTGTTGATCTCGTTGATCAGCACCTCGCCGGCAGCGGTCAGGAAGAAGTCCACGCGTGCCAGGCCGGCCGCGTCGACGAGCTCGAACGCACGCAGCGCGAGGGAACGAAGCGTCTCCGCGGTGGCGGCGGGAACCTGGGCGGGAACGACCAGGTCCGCGCCTCCCTCGGTGTACTTGTGCTCGTAGTCGTAGAACGCTTCGCCCGTCACGCGGATCTCTCCGGGAGGCGCGGCCTGCGGCTCGTCGTTGCCCAGCACGGCGACCTCCAGCTCGCGGCCTCCCACCACGCCGGCCTCGACCACCGCGCGGCGGTCGTGGCGGAACGCCTCGCGAAGCGCGGCATCCTGGCCGGCCTCGTCGTCGGCGCGTCCGATGCCGACCGACGAGCCGAGGTTCGCCGGCTTCACGAACCGCGGCCAGGGGAGATGCGCCAGACGCGCCCTCGCGGCGGCGGGGTCGCGCGCCCAGGCGTGCTGGGCGACCTCGCCCCAGGCCACCTGCGGCAGACCGTCCGCGGCGAAGATCCGCTTCATCGTCGCCTTGTCCATCGCGGCCGCGCTGCCCAGGACGCCGGAGCCGACGAACGGCACGCCCGCGACCGTCAGCAGGCCCTGGACGGTTCCGTCCTCGCCGTTGGGGCCGTGCAGCAGGGGAAAGACCGCGTCGACGCCCGCCAGGTCCGCGCTCGCGAGGCCGCGGAGCAGGTCGGGCGCGGCGTCCTCGTCGTCGGCGTCGCGGCTGTCGCCGGCCGAAAGGGCGCGCCGGCTGGCGGCCTCGCTCAGGAGCCGTCCGCCGCGATCGATCACGCGCGGCACGAGCTCCAGCCGCCCTTCGGCGGCGGCCAGCACGCTGGCGGCGGAGGCCAGCGACACGTCGTGCTCGCCCGACAGCCCGCCGCACAGCAGCAGCACGCGGCGGGGGCGTGCGGCGCTCATGCGCGGAGCTTTCCAGGGCCGCCCACCGCGGATCCCCTGGCCTGTCGACGCAGCGCCGTGCACCGTCCACGGTCGACCGTGTGTAGGTTACACATCATGCTGCATCCTAAGCGGTCGAGCGTACGCGGTCAACGGGCGTCCACGATCTCGGGTACGACGGACCTGCATGCTAGCGTGGATTCGGTCTGCAAACCAGCGAACGGTCTTCGCGTCCGCGCCGCCGTACGCTCCACGCGACCGCTTCAGACGGCGGACCCCACCGCCCCCGCTCCTGGCCCCACCTCGAGGAGGCCCCCATGCTCGTCCGAACCTTCTTCTGCGCACGCCTCGGCGTGCACATCGCCGCCAGCGTGCTCGCGCTGTCGCTGGTCATCGGAACAGCGTTCGCCCAGACCCTCTCGGTCGGCATCGAGATCCCGGCCCAGCTCGACCCCGCCTTCGCCTCGGCGGACTCCGAGATCCTGGTGCTTTCGAACGTGTACGACTACCTCGTCGAGATCGACGCCGCCAACGACGTCCAGCCCGGCCTGGCGACCTCGTGGAGCGTCTCCGAGGACGGCCGCACCTGGACGTTCGAGCTGCGCGACGACGTGACCTACCACAGCGGCGCGGCGTTCGGCCCCGAAGACGTCGTGTCGACGTTCGACCGGCTGCGCGAGCCCGACAGCGGCCTCCCCACCGCCGACGTGTACGCCGGCATCGAGTCGGTCGAGGCCAGCGGCCCCGCCCAGGTGACGTTCACCCTGAGCGACCCGAACCCGTTCTTCCTCTACGACCTGTCGGACAACCACGCCCTGATCGTGGACGCGGACGCCACCGACCTGGGCACGACGTTCGACGGAACCGGCCCGTTCCGGGTGGAATCGTACAGCGCCGAGGACCGGATGATCCTGGCGGCCAACGCGGACTACTTCGGAGACGCGCCCGGCGTCGAGCGGGTCGACCTGATCTTCTTCGCCGAGCAGGCCGCCGCCGTCAGCGCGCTGCGCGGCGGACAGATCGACCTGGTGCTGCGCATGCCGACCCCGCTCTACCAGAGCCTCGAAGGCGCCAGCGGGATCGAGCGGATCAGCGTGCCCACGAACGGCTTCGACCTCGTCCGGCTGCGCGTGGACCGGGCCCCCGGGAACGACCCGCGCGTCGTCGAGGCGCTGAAGCTGGCCGTCGACCGCTCGGCCATCGTCGAGGTCGTCACCGACGGGCTCGCGGTGCAAGGCTCCGACACGCCCATCGGCCCGCTGTACGAGGCGTACTACCGTCCCGACGTGACGCCGCCCGCCCGCGACGTCGAGCGGGCGCGCGAGCTGCTGGCCGAGGCCGGCTACGAGGACGGTCTGGAGCTGGTGCTGAACGTGCCGGACAGCGGCGACCGTCCCGACCTGGCCGTGGTGCTCAAGGAGCAGCTCGACGAGGCCGGCTTCGACATCGAGGTCCGCTTGCAGCCCGAGAGCGTGTACTACGGCGACGGCGGCTGGCTCGAGGTGGACTTCGGCATCACCGGCTGGGGCTCGCGGCCCGTGCCGCAGTTCTACTTCGAGACGATGATCGCCTGCGGCGCCGTCTGGAACGAGGCGCACTACTGCGACCCCGAGGTCGACGCGCTGATCGAGACCGCGGGAAGCGCGCTGGACGAGGAGGAGCGCGTCGAGGCGTACGCCGAGCTGCAGCGCATCCTCGCGAGCGAGGGTCCGTACGTGATCCCCTACTTCTTCCCGCAGTTCGCCGCGCTGAGCGACACGTTCACCGGCATGGACCTCAAGGCCTTCCCAGGCCGTACCGACCTGGCTTCGATCACCGTTCGGTGACCACGCCGGGAGGAGGGGGGGCGGCCGCGGCCGCCCCCCCGGCGCAACGCGCGCCGCTGGCCGGCGTTCGCCGGCTGCTGGGCGAGCTCTACGCGCGCCCCACGAGCGCGATCGGCACCACGCTGGTCGCGCTCTTCGTGCTGCTGGCCGTGATCGGTCCGTGGCTGGCGCCGTACGGCCCCACCGAGCAGATCCTGAGCGATCGATCGCAGCCGCCCGGGGCGGCGCACTGGTTCGGGACCGACCGCCTGGGCCGTGACGTCTTCAGCCGCGTCGTCACCGGCGCACGCGACATCTTCCTGCTGGCCGGCGGCGGCACGGCGGTCGCGGTCGCGATCGGCACCGTCGCCGGCCTGGTGACCGCCACGCTGGGCGGCTGGTGGGAAGAGATCACCTTCCGGCTGTTCGACACGCTGCTGGCCATGCCCGCGCTGCTGTTGGCGCTGCTGCTGCTGGGCACGCTGGGCCCGTCCCGCAGCAGCGTGCTCTGGGTCATCGCCGTCGCCTACACGCCGATCGTCGCCCGCGTCGTGCGCAGCGTGGTGCTCAGCGTCAAGACGCGCGAGTGGGTCGCCGCCGCCCGCATGCAAGGGGAGACGCTGCCCTGGATCCTCACCCGCGAGATCCTCCCCAGCGTCCTGCCCGCCCTGGCGGTCGAGTCCGCGCTCCGGTTCAGCTACGCGATCTTCCTCGTCGCCTCCCTTGGGTTCCTGGGCGTGGGCGTGCAGCCCCCCAACCCGGACTGGGGGCTGATGGTCGCAGAGGCGCGCGACTACGTCTACCTGACCCCCTGGTCGCTGATCTTTCCAGCCGCCGCGATCAGCCTGTTGGTCGTCTCCGTGAACCTCGCCGCGGACGGCTTGGGGCGGGCGCTCAGGACGGAGACGCGATGAGCGCCCGGACGGAGAAGGCGGCCGCGGCGACGGCGCGTTCTGCGCCGCGCACCGACCGGCCCGGCGCCGGCCTGGACGTGCGAGGACTCACCGTGCGGTACGGCGACGGGCCCGACGCCCCCGCCGCGCTCCGCGACGTGGACCTGCAGGTCGCGCCCGGCGAGACGGTCGGCCTGGTGGGCGAGTCGGGAAGCGGCAAGACCACGCTGGCGCTGGCGGTGCTGCGCGCCCTGCCCGCCGCCGGACACGTCGACGCCGGCAGCGTCACGCTGGGCGGCGACGACCTGCTGGCGATGGACCCCGGCGGGCTGCGCGAGCTCTGGCGACACCGGATCAAGCTGGTCCCGCAGAACCCCCTGCCCTCCATGAACCCCGCCCACACCGTGGGGCACCAGCTGGCCGAGTCGCTGGCGCCCGACCGGCCCGGACGCGCAGACCGGACCGAGATCGACGCCATGCTGGACGCGGTCGGCCTGGCAGATCCCGAGCGCATCCGCCGCTCGTACCCGTTCGAGCTGTCCGGCGGCCAGCAGCAGCGCGTCATGATCGCCATGGCGCTGCTGGGCAAGCCCGAGCTGCTGGTGATGGACGAGCCCACCACGAACCTCGACGTGACGACCGAAGCCGCCATCCTGGAGCTGGTCCGCGAGCTGGTCCGCGGCTCCGACACCGCCGTGCTGTACGTCAGCCACAGCCTCGGCGTGGTGTCGCAGCTGTGCGACCGGGTCGAGGTGCTCTACGCCGGCGAGCTGGTCGAGTGCGCCCCGGTCGACGCGCTGTACGACGCGCCGCGCCACCCCTACACCGTCGGGCTGCTGGACAGCGTGCCGCTGCTGGGACGCACCAAGCGCGACGCACCGCTGCGGCCGATCCCGGGACGCATCCCCGACCTGGCCGACCTCCCGCCCGGCTGCGTGTTCGCTCCCCGCTGCCCCGCCGCCGAGGAGGCGTGCAGGGCCGAGCGCCCGGCGCTGGAGCCCGCCGGGAAGGACCGCCTGGTGGCGTGCCGCCGCTGGCGCGAGATCGCGGACGGTGACGTGTCCGCCCGCCAGCCCGCCCCCGACGGCGCCGAGGAGGCCGCGCCCAGCGACGGTCCGGCGCTCCGCGCGGTCGGGATCGAGAAGCGGTTCGAGACGCGGCGCGGCCTGCTGGACCGGCTGCGCGGACGCGAGGCAGGCGCGGTCAAGGCGCTACGCGGCGTGGACCTCGAGGTCCGCACGGGACGCACGCTGGGCCTCGTCGGCGAGAGCGGCAGCGGCAAGAGCACCCTCGCCCGCGCCGTGATCGGTCTGGAGCCCGCCAGCGACGGCACCTTCGAGCTGCTGGGCGAGCCCCTCACCCGCCGCCTGGAGCGCCGGGACCGCGAGGTGATCCGCCTCCTGCAGATGGTGTTCCAGTCGAGCGACGAGGCGCTCAACCCGCACCGCAGCGTGGGCGCCACGCTGCGGCGGCCGTTCATGCGCCTGGCCGGGCTGGACCGCGACGAGGCGGACCGCCGCGTCGCGCGGCTGCTCGAGTCGGTGAACCTGACCGCCGAGTACGCCACCCGGCGGCCGGACGAGCTCTCCGGCGGCGAGAAGCAGCGCGTGACCGTCGCCCGCGCGTTCGCGTCCGACCCGGAGCTGATCCTGTTCGACGAGTCGGTGTCGGGCCTGGACGTGAGCGTGCAGGCGTCGCTGCTGAACCTCCTCGACGAGCTGCAGCGCGAGCGCCACGCGAGCTACCTGTTCATCAGCCACGACCTCGCCGTCGTCGCCCACCTCGCGGACGACGTGGCGGTGCTCTACCTGGGTCAGGTGATGGAGGCCGGGCCCGCGGAGACGGTTCTGGCGCCGCCCTACCACCCGTACACCGAGGCGCTGCTGGCCGCCGTGCCGCGCATCGATCCGCACGTCGCCGCTGCGCGGCCGCCCCTCGAGGGCGAGGTGCCCAGCCCCCGCGACGTGCCGGTGGGCTGCCCGTTCGCGACCCGCTGCCCGCGCGTCCTGGGCGCCGTCTGCCACGACGAGCCGCCGCCGGTCACCGTCAGCGAGGACGGACGCCACCGGATCCGCTGCCACATCCCTCGCGACGAGCTGGTGGAGCTCCAGGAGCCGCTGGTCGAGGAGGCCGCGTCGTGACGCGCTACCTGCTCCGCCGCCTCGGCTTCCTGGCGCTCACCGTGCTGCTCACCTCGATGCTGGTCTTCGCGGTCACCCAGCTGCTGCCCGGCGACCCGGCCCGGATCATCCTGGGCCGTGAGGCGGGCCCGGCCGCCCTGGCCGAGCTCCGTAGCGAGCTGGGCCTGGACCGTCCCGTGCCGGTGCAGTACCTCGATTGGCTGCGCGGCTTCGTGACCGGCGACTGGGGCGACAGCTACGGCACCGGTCAGGAGATCCGCCCGCTGGTGACCGAGCGGCTGGGCAACAGCCTGCGGCTGGCGGGCCTCACCCTGGCGGTCGCCGTCCCCCTGGCGCTGCTGCTGGGCGTCGTCGCCGCGGTGAACGCCGAGCGGTGGCCGGACACGCTCGTCAGCGTCGGCAGCCTGGCGGTCGTCGGACTGCCCGAGTTCGTCACCGGCCTGGTCCTGATTCAGCTGTTCTCGTTCCAGCTGGGCTGGCTGCCGGCCAACGCCTCGATCCCCGCCGGGACCGGCTTCCTGGCCGCCCTGCCGCAGCTGATCCTGCCCGCGCTCACGGCCACCCTGGTGATGCTGGCGTACGTCGCGCGGCTCACGCGCGCCAGCGTGCTCGAGGAGCTCCAGCGACCGTACGTCCGCACCGCGCGGCTCAAAGGCGTCCGCGGACGGAGCGTGCTCTTCCGGCACGTGCTCAGGAACGCGCTCCTGCCGGCCATCACCGTCGTCGCGATCAGCTTCGGCTGGCTGATCAGCGGCCTGATCGTCGTCGAGAACGTATTCAACTACCCGGGCCTGGGCCGGCTGATGACGTTCGCGATCGACCGGCGCGACCTGCCGCTGATGCAATCGATCACGCTGGTCGCCGTGCTGGCGTTCGCGCTGGCCAACCTGGTCGCCGACCTGCTCTACGCCGCGCTGGATCCCCGCATCCGGCTGTCCTGAGCACCGGTCCGAGCACCGGTCCGAGCACCGGCCTGAGCACTGGTCTCCGAGCGCGCGGTCCGGGCCGACGCTCGGACCGCGCGCTCAGACCCCGGCGAACGACGCGATCCGCTCGCGGGCGTCGTCCGATCGGGTGTCGACCTCGCCCGCGACGCGTCCGTCCCGCAGGAACACGATCCGGTCCGCGATCATCGCGGCGTTGGGGTCGTGCGTGACCATGGCGACCGTCCAGCCGCGATCGTCCACGCCGGAGCGGAGCAGGTCGAGCACCTCCTGCCCCGACACCGAGTCGAGGTTGCCGGTCGGCTCGTCCGCCAGCACGACCACCGGATCGTTCACCAGCGCCCGGGCCAACGCCACGCGCTGACGCTGACCGCCGGAGAGCTGCGCCGGGCGGTGCTCCAGGCGGTCCGCGACGTCCAGATGCTCCGCCAGGCTGGCGAGGAGGCGCTCGCCGTCGGCGCGCCGGCCCGCGACCTCGGCGGGAAGCAGCACGTTCTCGCGCGCCGACAGATTCGGAATCAGCTCGAACGTCTGGAACACGAACCCGATCCGGTCGCGGCGCGTCGCCGTAAGCGCGTCGTCGTCCAGGCCGGCCGTGTCCTGGCCGTCGATGAGGACGGTGCCCTCGTCCGGTGCGTCCAGCAGACCCAGCAGATGCAGCAGGGTGGACTTGCCGCTCCCGGACGGACCCATCACCGCCACGAAGCTGCCCGGCGCGATCTGCAGCGAGACGTCGTCCAACGCCAGGATCTGGACCTCGCCCAGGCGGTAGCGCTTGCTCAGGGCGACCGCTTCCAGCGCGGGCGCCACGGCGCCCGGACCGTCGGCCGTCGTCGTCGAGCGGGGGGAATCGGGGGGTCGCGTCATTCGGTTCCTCTCAGCGCCACGACGGGCGGAAGCCGGGCCGCGCGACGCGCAGGCAGCAGCGACGCCAGCAAGCCCACCGCCGGCGAGGCGGCCAGCGCGATCGCGACCAGCGTCCACGGCAGCACGGGATCGATGCGGAAGCCGCTCAGGGCGGCAGCCCCGGCGGTCACGACGTTCGCCAGCATCAGGCCGAAGGCGACGCCCAGCACGCTGCCCAGCACCACCACGACCAGGCCCTCGGCGACGACGACCTTGCGGATTCCCGAGCGGGTCAGGCCCAGCACCCGGAGCGTGGCCAGCTCGCGCGCCCGCGACGACAGGTTCATCCCCAGCGTGTTCGCGACGCCCAGCGCCGCGATCGCGACCGCCAGCAGCAGCAGCGTGTTCGTCGTGGTGAACGTCCGGCGGCTCAGCGACACGATCTCGGCCCGGTACTCGTCGTTCGGGGTCGCGTCCAGATACAGCTCGGGAAACGCGGCGAGCAGGCGCCCGCGGACCTCGTCCACGTCCTCGCCGGGGTCCACGGTCAAAACGAACAGGTCGGGGGTCCCCCCGCCGAAGCGCTCCAGCATCTCGATCGACGCGACGAACGTCTCGCCCCCGCCGGTGAAGTCCACCACGACGCCGCCCACCTCGAACGTCTCGAACCCCTCGGACGTGCGTAGCTGCACCTCGTCCCCGACGTCCACCCCGAATCGCTCCTGGATGGTGCTGGCCGCCAGGACGCCGTCGTCGGAGGTCAGCGTCCGGTAGCCGGCGCGCGCGTCGCCCTGGCCCTGGACGTACTGGAACGATCCGAACCCCTCGTCGGGATCGAACCGCTCCGGATCGACGAGGATCAGCGCGACGCTGCGGCCGCGCTCCTGCCCCTCGGGCAGGAACCGCACGACCCGGATGCCGACGCCCGACACCTGGTCGACGCCCTCGACCTCGCCGGCCCGAACGGCGAAGCCGTCTGGGAACGAGACGGGCGAGGTGACGAACAGGTCGCCGACGATGGTCGTGTCCACCCAGCCTCGGATCTCGGCGTTGATGCCGGACACCATCGAGCCGACGCCGACCACCAGGCCGGTCCCGACCACGACGGTGCCCACCGCCACGCCGTTGCGGCTGGCGCTGTGGTCCGCGAACGCCGCGCCCAGCCGTCCCGCCGTGCCGAACGCCGCACGGAGGAGCGGCTCCGCCAGGCGCAAGGTCGGGCGGAGCAGGCTGCGCGCGGCCAGCGCGGTGCCGATCGCGAACGCCGCCATCGCCAAGCCTGCGCCGGCCAGCGCCCACAGGCCGGGCCACGGAACGCGCGTCGCGACGACCGCGAGCGCCAGCAGCGCCCAGCCGATCCCCGCCCGACTGGGCGCCGCCGCCTCGTCCGCGCCGCGCCGAGCGGCCAGGGGAGAGGCCTGCGACGCGGTCCACGCCGGCAGCACGCCGGCGCCCAACGCGACGACGATGCCGGTCCCGGTGGCCGCCGCCACCGCCCAGATCGGCAGCACCAGCGTGCGCACCTCGAAACCCAGCCCGAAGGCGTTGATCGAAGTGATGAGCCACGACATCGCGACGCCCAGCACGACGCCCATCACCGCGCCGACCAGCGCCACGAGCGCCGCTTCCGCCAGGGCCAGGCGGCGGACGTCCCGGCGGCGCAGCGCGACGGTCCGGAGCAGCGCGTACTCGCGCGTCCGCTCGACCACGCCGGCCATGAAGGTGTTGTAGGCCATGAATCCGCCCAGCGCCAGCAGCGTCACGGCCAGCACCAGCAGGCCCGACTGCAGCGTCTGGACGATGCCGCCGGCCAGCTCGCCGCTGCCTGCCGGGTAGGCGACCGCGTAGCTCTCGTCCAGGCGATCGATCAGGGCGTCCTCGACGTCGACGGTGAGCGCGCCCTCCTGGAGCACGACCTCGACCAGCGAGATCCGGCCGGGCAGGCGCATCGCCTCCTGAACGGCGTCGATCGGAGCGATCGCGACCCGCCCGCCGTTCGTGCTGGCGTACCCCAGCGCGGCGTCCATCAGGCCGACGACCTCGAAGGTGATCTCGCCGAAGCGGCTCGCGAAGGTCAGGGGATCGCCCACCTCGATCTCACGCACCTCCGCGAACGCGTCCGACAGCGCCAGCGCCTGCTCGCCCGGCTCGGGCCAGCGCCCGGCGGACAGGCGCGCGGGGAGCAGCTCACGCCGCGACACGTCGCGGCCGGACAGCTGGAAGCCGCTGTCCACGCCCGGGACGACCGAGCGCTCGAACGCCTCGATGTCGCGCACCGGCTCCAGCCGGACGTTCAGCACGGGAAGGAACGCGCGAACGCCGGGCGTGCCGCGGATCCGCTCCAGCAGCGGCTCGGCCTCCATCACCGCCCGTCCCGCCGGGCCGGGCGTGACGACCAGCGCGGCCGGTCCGGCGGCCGCCTCGAGGTCCGCCTGCAGGTTGGCGCGGACGTTGGCTCCGACCGACAGCGTCGCCAGCACCGCGGCGATCCCCAGCGCCACGCCGAGAACCGTCGCGGAGGTGCGCCACGGGTGGCGAAGCAGGTTGCGTGCTGCGAGGCGGAGCAGGATCGGCATCGGCGGATCTCCTGGCGGCAAGGCCCTGGTGGCGAGGCGTCGCGGGGGCAGTCTACCCGCCCGGCTCGCATTCCGACCGTGCCCGGCGGCGCTCAGCCGTGCTGAAGCCCGAGCCGGTCGATCAGCCGCCCCAGCCAACGGGGGATGCGCCAGTTCCATTCGCCCAGCAGCACCACCGTCGACGGCACCAGCACCGAGCGGACCAGCGTCGCGTCCAGCAGCACCGCGACCGTCAGCCCCAGCGCCAACGTCTTGATCAGCACCACGCTGCTGAACAGGAACACCGAGAACACCACGATCATGATGAGCGCGGCGGAGGTGATCACGCCGCCGGTCGACGCCAAGGCGTCCTTGACGGCCTCACGGTCCGACCGCCCGTCGCGGTGGCTCTCGACCACCCGCGAGATCAGGAACACCTCGTAGTCCATCGACAGGCCGAACACGACGGCGAAGATGAAGATCGGGACGCTGGTCTCGACGAAGCCCAGTCCGCCCGGAAGCCCGAAGAGGCCGCCCGCCCAGCCGTGCTGGAACACGAGCGTGATCACGCCGAACGACGATCCCACCGTGAGCGTGTTCAGCACGAGGGACTTGAGCGGAATCGCCAGCGACCGGAAACCCAGGCCCAGCAGCACGAACGTCGACGCGAACACCAGCGCCATCGCCCACGGGAAGTTCCCGTAGAGCGTGCGGGTCCACTCCTGCTCGGCGACGCGCACGCCGCCCACCACCGCGTCGAGCTCCGCCTCCTGCGCGAGGCGCTGCAAGCGGGGCGCCAGCGAGCTCGAGACCTCGATGCCGGCGCCGACCGGGAACACCCGGACGAGGGCGTAGCGCCCGTCGGTCGAGACGGTGGCCCGCGCCAGGTCGGCCAGCGGGCTCTCCATCGCCAGCTCGGGCGTCGCGTAGTACTGCTGGACGAACAGGCCGGGCAGGCTCCCCGCGGTGGTGGGCGCCAGCACGCGGTCCACGTCGTCCAGCGCCTGGATCTCCCGCACGTAGCCGGACACCGCGCGGACCGAGGAGGGGTGGTAGAAGCCGCGCTCGCCGAAGTCGATCAGCACGTCGTACGGCTCGAGCAGCCCCGCCAGGCCCGCGTCGACCAGCAGCCGTTGCGCGCGACTGGTGTCGTTCGTGCCGGTGATCCCCTCCACGCCCGAGAAGCCGAAGCGCATGTCCAGCGCGGCGGACGCGATCAGCAGCAGGAACGCCGTTCCGGCGACCGTCCACAGCCTCGGCCGCGCCAGGACCCGCTCCGCCCACGACCTCCAGAACGCCGTGCTGCGCGTCCCTGGCGCACGCCGCCCGATCCGGCCCGCGTCGACGTTCCGCCCCAGCAGGACCAGCATCGCGGGAACGGCGGTGACGGCGACGGCCATGCCGACCGCCAATACGATCATCGACGCCGCGCCCATCGTGCGCACGAACCCCAGCGGCGGCACCAGCAGGGCCGAGAGGGCCAGCAGGACCGTGGTTCCGCTGAACAGCACCGACGCGCCCGCGGTCCTGAGCGTGACGCGCAGGGCGGTCTCCGTGTCGACGTCGTTCCTCAGCTCCTCGCGGAAGCGGTTCACGAGCAGCAGCGCGTAGTCGATGCCGATCGCGAGCCCCAGCATCGTGACGATGATCTGCGCGAACGCGGCGACCTGGACCAGCTGACCCAGCACGAACAGGAGGGCGAACGACACCGTGATCGAGACGACCGCCGCGATCAGCGGCAACGACGCCGCCACCCACGATCCGAACACGAAGATCAGGACCGCCAGGCTCAACGGCAGGCCGACGAGCTCGGCGCGGAACGCGTCGCGCTCGCTGGTGCGTTTCAGGTCCAGGTCGACGACGGGCGCGCCGGTGACGTAGATCGGGGCGCCCGCGCCGCCCGACCCTGCGCCGTTCGTGCCCGCATCGCCCGCGACGGCGCTGCGCACGGCGTCGACGGCCTCGGCGACCTGCGCGTCGGCGCCCTGGCGCACCTCCACGAACGCGACCGACAGGCGTCCCGACAGGTCCTGGAGCAGCGGGTCGCTACGGGCGTCACGAACGGCGACGACCGGCTCGAGCCGGGCGACGCGGTCCACCACGGCACGGAACGCCGGCTCGGGCGACCGTGACACCAGCAGCAGCTCCGGGCGGTCGTGGCTGGCGAAGCGGGTTCCCAACACCCGGTCGACCCGTTGGGCCGCGCCGCCCGGCGCGAACCCCGAGTCGGTGCTCAGCACCGAAGACAGCCGCGCCGCCGTCGGCGCTCCGACCGCCAGAACCAACGTCCACACCAGCAATACGGCGCGAGGCCGGGCGAGGAGGAGGGAGGCGAGGCGATCGATCATGGCGAGGAAACGAGCTGGAGCCGCACCCGAAGCGTACCAGAGCGGCCCCCTGGGCACTCGCTGGTACGCTCCCAAGCGGACCGCCGCCGGCCGGACGGCGGCGAGGAGGAGACGGGATGCCGATCGGACGAACACGCGAGCGGACCTTGCACCGAGCGACCGGAACGGCGCCGCTCGCATGAACGTGCTCTTCGCGGCGGACGACCTGTACCCCGGCTTCGGGGGGATCGCCGCGTCGACGCACGGTCACGCGCTGGGCCTGCTGGCGCGTGGACACCGGATCGTGGCGCTCGCCGGTCCCGAGCCGCAGCCGCAGCGCCCGCCCGACGGGGTGGAGCTGGTCCGCCTGCCCGCCGTGCGGCTGGGCGTACTCCAGACCCAGCTCGTCGTCGCCGGCGTCCAGCGCGTGCAGCGCGCCCTGCGCTGGGCGGACGTGGTGCACGTCAACGCCCCCACCCCGTTCGGCGTCGCCGTGGTCGCCATGGCGCGCGCGCGGGGCGTGCCCACGGTGATGGGCGTCCACGTGCAGACCGAGACCACGACGCACCAGCTTCCCGCCGGCACGGCCGTCCTGGGACGGGCTCTGCTGGGTCGCGCGATGCGCACCTGGTTCGCGGTCGCGTTCGCCCGCGCCGACGCGCGCGTGGCGCCGACCGCCTTCGCGGCCCGGATGGCGGCGGCGTGGACCGGGAAGCCCGTCCACGTCGTGACGAACGGACTGACGCCCGGCCCGCCGCCTGCGCCCCGCGACGAGGCGCGTGCCCAGCTCCCCTCCGCCTGGCGGGGTGACGTCGGCGGCGAGCTGCTCGTCTACCTCGGTCGCCTGTCGGCCGAGAAGCGCCCCGGCGACCTGCTCGACCTCATGCACGAGCTGCCTCCGTCCAGCCGGCTGATCGTGGCGGGCAAGGGACCGCTGGCCTCCGAGCTGGCGCGGCGCATCGGGGACGAGGGGCTGAGCGACCGCGTGGTGCTCGCCGGCTTCGTGCCCGACGAGACGGTGCCGACGCTGCTGGCGGCGGCCGACCTGGCGTTGATGCCGTCCCCGGCCGAGCTGCAGTCGATCGCGTCGCTGCAGGCGATGGCGGCGGGCTGCCCGGTCGCCGCGGCCGACCACGCCAGCAGCGCGGTGCCCGACTGGGTCCCGGAGTCGGGTGGCGGGCTGGTCTACCCCCACGACGATCCCGCCGAGGCGGGCCGGCGGATCACCGCGGCGCTACGAGACCCGGAGCGCATGGCCTCGATGCGGGAGGCGGCGATGCGCTACGCGGCCGGCCACACCTTGGCCGACGCGGCCCGCGAGCTCGAGCGGATCTACGAAGCGCTGCTCCGCGGCCAGACGCCGTCCGGGGCGCTGCCGCCTCCTGAGCGGCGCTAGCCTCGGCGGGCGCGGCGCAGCCAGCGTGGCGGCCGGTCCAGCACGATCGCCCAGCTCACCACGGGACCGACGAGGTACGCCACGTAGAAGGTCAACAGGCGCCAGTACAGGATCGGCCCCGCGACCGATCCGCCGGCGCCTCGATCGCCGAACGCCAACGACGCGACGAACTCCATGAAGCCCGAGGCCCCCGGCGTGGGAACCACGAACGAGCCCAGCGTCAGCACGCTCAGCAACGCGACGATCTCGCCCGCCGGGACCGGCAGCCCGAACGCCCGGAGCAGCGTCCAGAAGAGCAGGAAGTTCGCCAGCCACACCGCGGCGCTGACGACCACGAGGCCCGCCAGCCTGCCCGTGGGCATGCTCCGGAAGCCGCGAGCCGCACGGTAGTAGTCGCGCGCGCTCTTGCGGAGGGTCGAGCGCACCCGCCGCAGCGACCGCAGGCTGGACGCCCACAGCGCCAACCGGACCAGCGGCCGGGGAAACCGCCCCAGGAACACCGCCGCGCCTGTGGCGGCCAGCGCGGTCGCCACCGCCAGGACCTCGATCCCCGGGGGCACGTCGATCCCCGAGCCCAGCAGCAGGTACACCAGCCCGAACGGGATGATCGCCGCGAACGCCGTCAGGTCCAGCACGAAGAACTGCACGGCGACCGCCATGCCGCGCCCGTACGGCACGCCGTAGCGGTAGAGCGCCATCACCATCGCCGGCCCGCCCCCCGTGCCCGAGGGCGTCATCGCCGTGCCGAACACGCCGCTGACGTGCACGAACCAGGCGTGCAGCACGCCCAGACGCTGGCCCTGCGCGGCGACCAGGCCACGGACCTTCACGATCGGAAGGGTCCAGCCGGTCGCCGCCAGCGCCCCCACGACCCACCACCAGCCGGCGTGGCCTCCCGGCGGCACCCAGACCGTGCCGGAGAACAGCGCGCCCCGCGCAGCGAGGAGCAGCCCGCCGAGCCCCAACAGCAGGCTCAGCCCGATCAGCGCCGCCAGTCGGATCACGTCGCGCCCTCGGGAGCCCACGGGTCGTCGTCCAAGCCCAGCGGCGGCGGCGCCGCCGTCCCGTCCGCCAGCCGCGTCAGGTGGACGCCCAGCCGGTCGGCCATGCGGCGAAAGCGTGCGCGGACCGAGGTCGGGACGCCGCCCTCGAACGACCACGCCAGCGCGTCCGGCAGATCGGCCGGACGCGGCACGTACCGCCCCGTGCCCATCGCCTCCATGTGGTCGACGACCGCGCGCTCGTTCAGGCCCGCGTACGACGTCGCGAGGAACGGCCGCCCGGCCGCGACCGCCTCGAGCGCCGAGGCGGGGCCCGCCTTGCCGACCACCACGTCGACGGCCGCCAGCCGGACCGGCATGTCGTCCACGAAGCCGTGCACCGACAGCGTCGGGCCCGCGGCGGGGTGGCGCGACAACCGGTCCCGGAGCGCCTCGTTGCGTCCGGCGACGACCATCACCCGCCAGCCCGCGGCGAGCAGCGTTTCGATCCACGCCTCGGGACGGTCGGCGACCCCTTCGCCGCCCAGGCTGAGCAGCGCCCAGCGACCGGCGGACAGCCCCAGCCGGCTGCGCGCCTCGGCCTGCGGGCGCACGTTCAGGATCGCGTCCGCCACCGGGTAGCCCATCACGTCGATGCGCTCCGGCGGGACGCCCAGGCGGATCAGGTGCGCCCGCGCGGGACGGGAGGGCGCGACGACGCGGCCTGGATGCGGCTCGGCCCAGAGCGCGTTCGCGTCGAACGGCTCGGTGGCGAACGTGACGACGGTCCGCCGCAGGCCGTAGCGGCGCTTGGCCCGGGCGTACGCCACCATCAGAAAGCCGTGGTTCACCACGACCAGGTCGACGGGGCGCGCGTTCAGGTCGGTGGCCGCGCGGCGGGCCAGCTCGTCCAGCCAGCGGGCCTCGACGGCATGAACCAGGGCGGGCGCAACCTCCATGGCGCGCTGGCCCGCCCGAACCAGACGCGGAGCACGCAAGAGCCGCGACCACGACCGCTTGTGACGGCGGTCCTGCGCCTCCAGGCCCAGCGCTGCCATGGCGTCGCGCACCTCGCCCCTAACGCGGCCGTCGCTCACCCGCTGAACGGCGTCGCGCATCGCGCGGGCGGTGGCGACGTGCCCGCCGCCGGCGGCGATCGTGTCGAACAGGATCGTCCGGGAGCTCACGGCGCCGCTCCGGCGTCGCCGCGCGGCGACGCCTGGACGCCGTCCAGGTCGGCCAGCGCGGAGGCGAGCGCGGCGTGGCGCGTCCGCGTGGGCCGGAGGTCCAGCTCGGTCGCGACGGCGGCGTCGTCCAGCACGACGTCGCTCCGCATCAGCCCGGCCCGGTAGCGGGTCAGCGGAGGCTCGCCGCGAAGCCGGAGCGAGCTCCAGGCGGCTTCGGCGGCGGGCGCGACCGCCTCGAGCATCCCTCCGGGCAGCGACAGCCGGGGGCCCGGCACGCCCAGGAGGGCGGCGATCTCGTCGAACAGCTCGCTCCAGGTCGGGGTGCCCGCGTCGGCGACGAGGTAGGCGCGGCCGGCCGCGACCGGATCGCCGGCGCAGGCGACCAGCGTCCGAGCCAGATACGCGGCGTCGACCGTCTGCAGCCGTGCGCGGCCGCCGTCCACCAGCGGAAGCAGCCCGCGGCGAAGCGCGCCCGCTACCCGGGCGAGGTTCGGATCCCTCGTCCCGTACGGCCAGAGCGCGGGCCTCACGACGACCGGCTCGGGCGCCCCCTCGCGCACGACGTCCTCGGCCAGCAGCTTCGAGCGACCGTAGGGAAGCACGTGCTGGTCGCGCGGCCGGCGCCGGGGATCGTCGCCGTGGATGCCGCGGTAGCGCCAGACCGCGACGCTGGAGACCAGCACCACCCGGCCGGCGCCGCTCCGGGCGGCGGCACGCACGACGTTCGCCGTGCCTTCCACGTTCACACGGTGGAACGTGCGCCACGGTCCGTGGTCCGCGACCCGGGCGGCCGCGTGCACGACGGCGTCGGCCCCGTCGAACACGCCGCGCAGCGAGGCGGGGTCGGTGACGTCGGCGCGCACCAGCCGGACCGCCGGGTCGTGGGCGTGGGCCGCCAGCCGGTCCGGCCGGCCCCACGGCGAGATCATGGCGACGACGTCGGCGCCCGCGCTCCGCGCCGCGTCCACGACGTGCGATCCCAGGAACCCGTGCGCTCCGGTGACCGCCAGCCTCACGACGCGCCCCGGAGCACGACGGCGGCGTCCAGCGTCAGGCCGATCACGAGGTGCAGCGCCGCGGCGGGCCAGATCGAGCGGAACCTCAGGGTCAGCCAGCCGAAGACCAGGCTCGCGGGGAACGCCGCGACGGTCTCGGCGAGCGGCTTGCCGACGTGGATCAGCGTCGCGAGCATCGCCTGGACGACGTTCGCCGAGCGCGGCCCCAGACGACCTGCGAGGGCGTGCAGGAGGGCACCCCGGTAGAACGCCTCGAAGGCGAGGTAGTACGCGGCGTAGCCGGCGGCCCAGAGCGTGAACCGGCCCGGGCGCCCCGCCAGCCACTCGGCGCCGACCCACGGGTAGGTCGCCCTGAGGGCGGCGTCGTCCGCCATCCACCACAGCGCCGGAATCGCGACGAGGGCGCCGGCGGCCGCCCAAACCAGGCCGCTGCCGGTCCGACCCCAGCCCAGGCCGAGATCGGGCAGCGAACGCCGCAGCAGCGGCGCGGCGAGGAGCGTCGCCGTCAGCAACGTCGCGACCGACCAGGCGATCCAGCCGGCCGCCGCGCCCGGGCCGCGCTCCGCGCCGCCCAGCACGACCGGGCCGGGCGTCGCCAGGTACCAGAACGCCAGCTGGGCGGCGCTGGCCACGGTCAGGAACGCCGGCAGGCGCCAGCCCGCTTCGTGCCGCGACGACGTCACCTCACACGGCCTTCTGGTACAGCCGGTACGTCTTGTAGATCTCGCCGCCCAGCGCGCGCAGCCCTTTCGCGATCGGCTCGTTGTCCTCGAGGATCCACGACAGCTCGGCGCGATGGTAGCCGGCCGCCACCCCGCGGTTCCACACCTCGTCGATCAGGATCAGCTCCAGGCCGCGGTTGCGATGACGGGGCAGCACGCCCAGGATCGCCAGGCGGATCTGGTCCACGATCGCCTTGCGTCGCAGCAGCGGCACGATGCCGAACGGCACGATCCGACCGTCGAACCGCGCCAGCACCTGGTTCAGGTCGGGCAGGCCCAGCGCCAGGCCGGCGATCTCGCCGTCGAGCTCCAGGAACAGCGCGATGCGCGGATCGATGATCAGCTTCAGCGTCTCGGCCAGGTGGGCGAACTCGGCGTCGGTGTAGGGCACCTGGCCCCAGTTGCGCTCCCACGCCTCGGTATAGATCCGCTGGACCGCGCTCAGCTCGTCCTTCCATTCGCTCAGGCGCACCTCCCGCACGACCGCGCCGGTCCGCTCGCGGGCACGCTGCGCCAGACGGCCGAACCGCTCGGGGATCCCCTTCTCCTCGTCCGCCATCCAGGCGTGGAGGTCCTTGACCTTTCCGTAGCCGTGCGCCTCGATCCACGCCCGGTACTCGGGCGGGTTCCACGGCATCATCACGAACGGCGGCCTGTCGAACGCGTCGATCTGCAGGCCCGAGCTGTCGTTCATCGACGGGTTCACCGGGCCGCGCACCGCGCTACGGCCTAGGGCGGCCGCGCGCTCGTCGACGACGTCGAGAAGCGCCTCCGCGACCTCGGCGTCCGCGGCCTCGAAGAACCCGAAGAACGCCACGTCGTCGTCCGGATGGAACGCCGCGTGGCGGTCGTCGTCGATCACCGCGACGCGGCCCACCGCGCGGCCGTCGCGCTCGGCCAGAAGCGTCTCGACCCGGGCGTGCTCGAAGAACGGGTTGCGGCGCGGATCGAGCGTCTCGAGCTCCGCGATCCGCAACGGCGCGACGAAGCCGGGTCGCCCCCGGTGCAAGCGGACCGGCAGGTCGACGAAGCGCGCCACGTCGCTGCGGGAGTCGGTCGTGCGTACGCGGATCATCGCTGCCTCCAGAGGCCGTCTGCGCACCCGACCGACGCGGGTCCGCCGGGGCTGGCCGGGCCGTTCTGCCTCAGATGACGCCCAACGACCTGCCGACCCGCTCGAACGCGCTGAGCAGCAGGTCGAGCTGATCGGACGTATGGTTCGCGTTCACGCTGGTGCGGATGATCGACTGCCCCTTGGGGACCCCCGGCGGAATGGCGGGCGTGGTGAACACGCCGGCGTCCCAGAGGCCGCGCCAGAAGCGGATGGTGCCGTCGTCGTCGCCGATGAGGACGGGCACGATCGGCGTGCGGCTGCCCAGCGTATCGAACCCCAGGGCGTGCAGTCCGTCCCGGAGCTGCGCGACGTTGCGCCACAGGGCGGCGCGGTGCTCGGGCTCGGACGCCATGATCTCGAGCGCCTTCAGGGCGGCGGCCATCTGCATCGCCGGCAACGCCGCGGTGAAGATGAACGGGCGCGCATGGTGCTTGACGTACTTCACCACGCGCGACGGCCCGGCCATGAAGCCGCCCACGGAGCCGAACGACTTCGAGAAGGTGCCGATGATCAGGTCGACCTCGTCCTCGAGGCCGAACTGCTCCGCGGTCCCGCGGCCGCCCGCCCCCAGCACGCCGGTGGCGTGGGCGTCGTCGACGATCAGGCGGGCGCCGTAGCGGCGCGCGACCTGCACGAGCTCCGGCAGCGGGGCGATGTGCCCGCTCATCGAGAACACGCCGTCGGTGACGATCATCCGTCCTCCGGACCGTCCCGCGTCGCGCTCCAGCAGCCGCGCCAGGTCGTCCACGTCGCCGTGGTCGTATTTGCGTAGGGTGCCGTAGCTGAGCCGAGCGCCGTCGTAGAGGCAAGCGTGGTTCTCGCGGTCGAAGTAGAGCACGTCGTGGCGGCCGGCCAACGCCGAGAGGACGGCGAGCGAGCCCAGGTAGCCGGCGCTGAACGTCAGCACCGCCTCCTTGTTCAGGAACTCCGCCAGGCGCGTCTCCAGGGTCCGATGCAGCGTGAGCGTTCCGGTCAGGAAGCGCGAGCCGGTGCAGCTGGTGCCGAAGTCGTTCAGGGCGTCGCGGGCGGCCTGCTTCAGGCGCGGATCCTGGGTCAGCCCCAGGTAGTCGTTCGAGCCCGCGATGACCATCTCGCGACCGTCGACCACGACCGTTCCGCCGCGCTGCTCCTCGATCACCTTGAAGTAGGGGTGAACGCCGGCGGCCTCGGCCTCGTCCGCGCGCGTGAACGCCTCGGCCTTCGCGAACGCGTCCTCGGGCAGCCGCTCCTCGTCGATCGGGGCGGTCGCTCCGTGCGTTGGCGGTCGGGTGTCGAAAGCGTCAGACAACAGGTCCTCCTGCGCCGGCACCGACCGGCGAAGCTCGAATGATACCACGGCCCGAAAACGCCTTCAGGGCCGGTCCGCTCAGCGTCGACGCCAGCTGCGCCTCGACGTCGGCGACCGTCGTCGCGCGCACCAGCGCGGCGCGGAGCGCGCGTCCCTCGCGGTACGGCGCCACGTAGCGTTCCAGGTGGCCGCGAAGGGCACGCACGCCCCTCGCCTCGCCGTACCAGTCGGCTTGGAGGCGGGCGTGCCGCGCGATGGTGGCGGCCGCCTCGGGCCAGGTGGGCGGGGGCGCGCCCCGGACCTCGGCGAAGATCCACGGGCGACCCAGCGCGCCCCGGGCGATCATCACCCCGACGCCCTGGGCACGCCTGGACCGGAAGGTGCTCGCGTCCGTCACGTCGCCGGATCCGACGACGGGGACCGGCAGGCGCGCGGCCAGGTCGACGATCGGCGCCCAGTCGGCGGCGCCCTCGTACTTCTGCGCGCCGGTCCGCCCGTGCACCGCGACCAGCGACGCGCCGCCCTCGACGACGGCGTGCGCGGCCTCGGACAGGCGGACCTCGTCCTTGCCGAGCCGCATCTTCGCCGACACGGGCAGGCCGGAGGCGTCCCGCACGGCGGCGACGATCGCGCGCGACAGCTCGGGTCGCGCCATCAGCTCCACGCCGCAGCCCTTGTGCACGACCTTTCGGACCGGGCAGCCCATGTTCAGGTCGAACGCGACCGGCGTGTAGCGCTCCTGGAGCTTCAGCGCGGCCGCCGCCGCTTCGCCGGGGTCCGATGCGAACAGCTGGATCACGAGGTCGGGCTCGCCGGGGTAGGGGGCTCCGATCAGGAGGCTGCGCTGGTCGCCGCGCGCCAACGCACGGGCGCTGACCATCTCCGTCACCGCCCAGGCGCTGCCCTGCTCTCGGCACAGTCGCCGGAACGGCGCGTCGGTATAGCCCGCCATGGGCGCCAGCACCGCACCGCCCTGCGCCAGTCTGGTCGCGAATACGTCCACGTTCGCGCAGTCTACCCGCACCTCCCGCGTCGTCGGCCGGGCCGTCCGCGGCACCCGCCGATTCGGCGCGGCGGCGTCCGCGCGGAGGGTGGTATCCTCCGGCAAGTGACGCATTCACGGACGATCCACGCCGTCGGGCGGCGACCGTCGTGCAGCTGACGGCTCCATCGGTGACGTTCCGGCCGGTCGGGCCGGACGACGCTGCCGCGGTGCACGAGATCTACTGCGCCGCGCCGAGCTACTTCGACGTGCTCTCGATCCCGCTCCCCACGGTCCGCGAGGTCCGTACCGAGCTCGAGACCGCCGCAGCCGACCCGCGACGCAGCACGGAGCTCGTCCTCGTGGGCGACGCCCTCGAGCCCGACCTCGCAGCACGGCCACGGGTGGCCGGCTACCTCGACGTGACGCTGGACTACCTCGAGCCGGACGACGCGACGGTGAACCTCTTGCTGGTGCGGGAGGACCTGCAGGGCCGCGGCATCGGCTCCGAAGCGATCCGGCGGCTCGAGGATCGCCTCGCCGGGCGCGTGGAGCGCGTCCTAGCCAGCGTGTACGGCAAGAATCCGCGCGCGCAGCGCTTCTGGCGTTCGCTGGGGTACGCGTTCGCGATCGACGCCGCGCCGGTGCTCGAGTGGTACGCGAAGCGCCTGTACGCGCAGGCGGCCGACGACGCGGAGCGCCTGCTCGTCTGAGCGGTCTCCCCGCCGGAGCGGTCACGACGTCCGCCCAGAACGACGCCGGGGGCGGCGACGCCGGCCGGGAGCTCGGCGCGCCAGGTGATAGACTGCCGTCGACATCCCCCGAAACCGTGGGCGCCGCGCGTGCCCCGCCCCAGTGGAGGAAACGACAATGATCAGCGTGACCGACTTGCGCAACGGCACGAAGGTGGACATGGACGGCGGTCTCTGGGAGTGCCTGGACTACCAGCACCAGAAGATCGGCCGTGGCGGCGCGAAGGTCGTGGCGAAGTTCCGCAACCTCGAGACCGGCAGCATCGTCGAACGCACGTTCAACGCGTCGGAGAAGCTGCAGGACATCTTCATCGACTACAAGACGATGCAGTACCTGTTCAACGACGGCGACCACTACACCTTCATGGACCTCGAGACGTACGAGCAGCCGGTCCTCAGCCGCGAGCAGATCGGCGACGCCGCGA
Organism: uncultured bacterium; assembly: GCA_964561595.1. Classification (GTDB taxonomy): domain Bacteria; phylum Deinococcota; class Deinococci; order Deinococcales; family Trueperaceae; genus SLSQ01. The sequence continues at coordinate 44,740 of CAZLQH010000004.1, forward strand.
AGTGGCTGAAGGAGAACACCGAGGTCACCGTCGACTACTACCGCGACAAGCCGCTCAAGGTCACGCTGCCCAACGTGCTGGAGCTTCAGATCGTCGAGACCGATCCCGGTGTGAAGGGCGACACCGTCTCGGGCGGAACGAAGCGCGCCAAGCTCGAGACGGGCGCCACGGTCGCCGTGCCGCTGTTCATCGACCAGGGGACGGTCGTCAAGGTCGACACCCGTACCGGCGAGTACCTGGGGCGCGCCTGATGGACGTCAAGGAGGTCAAGAAGCTCCTCGACGCCGCGGCCGCCGCCGACGTGAGCGAGCTGACGTACGAGACCGGCGACGTCCGCATCACCGTCAAGCGGGGCGCCCAGCCGCCCGCCGAGGTCGCGCCCGCCACCGTGGCCCCCGCGGTCCAGACCCCCGCGCCGGCAGCGCCCGCGCCCGCCGCGGCCCCCGTCGAGACGGCCGTCGTGCCCGCGGACGAGGCGCCCGCGCCCGCCTCCCACCTCGTCGAGGTCACCGCACCGATCGTCGGCACCTTCTACGACTCGCCGGCGCCCGACGCCGACGCCTACGTCAAGGTGGGCGACCGCGTGAAGGCCGGCGCGGTCCTGTGCATCATCGAGGCGATGAAGCTGATGAACGAGATCGAGACCGAGACGGCCGGAACCGTGGCCGAGATCCTCGTCCGCGACGAAGAGCCGGTCGAGTACGGCCAGGTGCTGTTCCGCATCGATCCGGACTGACGGCGGTGTTCAAGAAGATCCTGATCGCGAACCGCGGCGAGATCGCCCTCCGCATCCTGCGGGCCGCGCGCGAGCTGGGCATCCGCACCGTCGCGGCGTACTCCGAGGCGGACGAGTCCAGCCTGCCGGTGCTGCTCGCGGACGAGGCGGTCTGCATCGGGCCCGCATCGGCTCCCGGCTCCTACCTGAACGTCCGCAACCTGCTCTCCGCGGCGCTGGTGTCGGGCTGCGAGGCGATCCACCCCGGCTACGGCTTCCTGGCGGAGAACGCCGAGTTCGCCGAGAAGTGCGAAGAGCACAACCTGGTCTTCATCGGCCCTCGCCCCGAGACGATCCGACTCATCGGAGACAAGGCCAGCGCCCGGCGCCTGGCCGAGGAGGCCGGCGTGCCGCTCACGCCCGGCTCCGGCCCGCTGGAGGACGTCACGAGCGCCGAGGCGTACGCCGAGAAGGTCGGCTACCCCGTGATCCTCAAGGCGTCCGCGGGCGGGGGAGGGCGCGGGATGCGCGTGGTGCAGAGCCCGGCCGACCTGGAACGTCAGTTCGTCAACGCGCGCGAGGAGGCCCGCAGCGCGTTCGGGAATCCCGAGATGTACCTGGAGAAGTACCTCGAGGAGCCCAAGCACGTCGAGATCCAGGTGTTCGGCGACGGCGAGGGCGAGGTGATCCACTTCTTCGACCGGGACTGCTCGATCCAGCGCCGCTACCAGAAGGTGCTCGAGGAGGCGCCCAGCATCCTCGATCCCGACCTCAGGTCCCGCATCGCGACCGCGGCGGTGGGCCTGGCGAAGCACATCCACTACCGTGGAGCGGGCACGACGGAGTTCCTGGTCGACAAGAACGGCGACTTCTACTTCAGCGAGATGAACACGCGGATCCAGGTCGAGCATCCGGTCACCGAGATGGTGACCCGGGTGGACCTCGTTCAGGAGCAGTTCCGCGTCGCGTTCGGCCAAGGCCTGTCGCTCACGCAGGACGACGTGCGTGTCGAAGGACACGCGATCGAGGTGCGGATCAACGCCGAGGACCCCGATCGCGACTTCCGGCCCGCGGCGGGCACCGTCACCGACGTGCACTGGCCGGGCGGTCCCGGCATCCGCGTCGACTCGCACGTGTACGCGGGCTACCGCGTGCCCCCGAACTACGACAGCCTGATCGCCAAGATCGTCGCCTGGGCCCCGACCCGCGAGCAGGCGATCGCACGCATGGAGCGGGCCCTCCGCGAAACGGTGATCGAGGGGATCACGACCACGATCCCGTTCCACCTGCGGGTCCTGGACAACGCCTTCTACCGCCGTGGCGCCGTCTACACGAACTTCGTGGCGCGCCGCATGAGCTGAGGACGAGGAGACCCACGTGAACGACACAGCTCCACCCGAGCTCGGCCAAGACGTTCTGTTCGGCATCGCGCAGCTCGCCTTGGAACAGGTCGAGGGCATCAAGCCGCTCGCGCCGCCGCCCCGCGTCGGCGAGTTCCTCACCGGCCGCCGAGCGAAAGGGATCAGGATCGAGCGCGACGGCGAGGCGGTGGACATCGATCTGAACGTCACCGTGCGCTACGGTCTGGAGATCCCCAAGGTCGCCGAGCAGGCGCGGCGCGTGGTGCGCGAGTCGATCGGCTCGATGACGGGCCTGGAGGTCCGGTCCGTGCGCGTGTCGGTCGTCGGCATCGACATCGCCGAGGAGACATCGGAGGACGAGGATGGCTAGACGCCGCGCGCGCGAACTCGCGTTTCGCGCGTTGTTCCAGGCGGACCGTGGGAGCGCCGACCTGGACACCGTCTGGGCGCAGGTCCGCGGCGACGTCGGCGAGCGGGAGGACGACCGCGCCGCCGAGAACGGCTACGGCGACGTGCTGGACGCCGAGGCCCTGGGCTTCGCCGAGCGGCTGGTGCACGCCTACCGGGACCACCGCGCCGAGATCGACGGTCTGCTCGAGGAGCTGATCGAGGGATGGAGCTTCTCGCAGATGTCGCAGACCGATCTGAACGTGTTGCGCCTCTCCGTCACCGAGATGCTGTACGAGGACGACATCCCGCCGCGCGTGACGCTCGAGATGGCGGTCCGCCTGGCCAAGCGCTTCGGGGGCGAAGACTCCGGACGCTTCGTGAACGGCGTTCTGGGCACCCTCTACCGCCAGCGCCACCCGCGAACGGCGGAAGCGTCGTGAGCGCCCGCATCCTGAACGGTCGCGAGGTGGCGGCCTCGCTGATGGAGGAGCTCCGGGCCGAGGTCGCCGAGATGCCGGTCGCGCCCAGGCTCGTGTTCGTGCGCGCCGGGGACGACCCGGCCAGCGCCTCGTACGTTCGCTCCAAGCAGCGGCTGGCAGCGAAGGCCGGCGTCCGCGCCGAGACCCGCGTGCTGGATCCCGACACGAGCCAGGACGCGCTGATGGCCGAAGTGGCGTCCCTGAACGACGATCCGGACGTCGACGGGATCCTGGTCCAGCTTCCGCTTTTTGGCCACCTGGACGCCGCGCCGGTGCTCGAGGCGATCGATCCCGCCAAGGACGTCGACGGCTTCCACCCCGTGAACGTCGGCCGGCTGTGGAGCGGCCGTCCGGCGCTCGTCCCAGCCACGCCGTCCGGCCTGATCCGGATCCTCGACCACTACGGTTACGAGATCGAAGGACGCGACGTCCTGATCGTGGGCCGCAGCAACCTGGTCGGCAAGCCGGCCGCCGCGCTGTTCCTGGCGCGTCACGCCACGGTGACCCTGGCGCACTCGCGCACGCGCGACCTCCCCGGACGGATCCGACAGGCCGACATGATCGTCGCCGCCGCCGGTCGTCCCGGCATGATCCGACCCGACATGGTGCGTGCGGGAGCCGTCCTGCTCGACGTCGGACAGTCGCCGGTCGACGGCGTCCTCCGCGGCGACGTGGCGCCGGAGGTGGCGGAGGTCGCCGGAGCGATGACTCCGACGCCGGGCGGGACGGGCCCGATGACGGTGGCGATGGTCGTCGCGAACACCGTGAAGGCGGCACGGGCCCGACGAGGGACCGGTGGCTGAGCTGCTCGCGAACGAGCCGCTGTGGATCGCCCTGGCGGCCACCCTCGCGGCGCAGATCGTCAAGATCCTGATCGTCGCCGCCACCGAGCGGCGCTTCGCGCCCGAGCGTCTGCTGGAGACCGGCGGCATGCCGTCGTCGCACTCCGCCGCCGTCACCGGCCTGGCCATCTCGATCGGCATCGAGTACGGCTGGTCCTCGCCGCTGTTCGCGATCGCGGCGGTGACCGGCGGCATCGTCATGTACGACGCGACCGGCATCCGTCGCGCCGCCGGCATGCAGGCGCAGCTGATCAACGACCTCGTCGACGAGCTGGCCCACCTGTTCGACGAAGGGTTCCAGCCGCAGGCGCTCAAGACGCTTCTCGGTCATACCTACCCCCAGGTGCTCATCGGCGGCGTGCTGGGCGCGCTCACGGCGGTCGTGCTGAGCGGCTGACCCGCCGTGTCCCGTCCGGCGCGGGCCACGACCGCCACGCGGACCTCGCGTGCGCCGGCCCTCAGCAGGGCATCGCGGCACGCCCGTGCCGTCGCGCCGGTCGTCCAGACGTCGTCGACCAGCAGGACGGGCACCGGCGGCAAGCGCCCGCACGCGAACGCGCCGGCCACGTTCGCGCGGCGCGCCGTCGCGTCGCCGCGAGCCTGCCGGGCGGTCGGACGGATCCGGCGCAGACCGGCCCAGGCCGGTGCGTCCAGCTCCGTCGCCGCCGCGGCGGCCAGCAGCCACGCCTGGTCGTAGCCGCGCCGGATCCTCCGGGCGCGGTGCAGCGGCACGGCCGCCACCCGGCCCACGCGCCAGCCGGCGCGCCGTGCGTGGACCCCCAGCCTGCGCCCCAGGACGCGCGCCAGCGAGCGGCGTCCCCCGAACTTGACGGCGCGCACCGCACGCAGCCACGGCCCCTCGTACGGACCGAGCCACAGCAGGTCGACGCCGTCCAGCCGGGCGCGCCCCGGCGGAGCCGCCAGCTTCGCGAGGCAGGATGGGCAGGCGCCCTGGCGTCCCGATGCCGTGCGGCCGCACAACGGACAGGGGAGAAGCGTGGCGGCGAGGAAGCGCATGGGCCGAGCCTAGACGGCTCGGCGTGCAGCCGTTGCGTCGGGATGGCCGACGGCCGACGTCCTGGTCGTCAGGACCTGCGGGCCGCCAGGGATTCGACCAGGGCGATCACGGCGTTCGCCCCGTCCGCGTCGGCCGCCGTGCTCAGCGCCTCACGCAGCAGCGAACGTCCTTCATCGGCCTTCGCCTCGGCGATCGCCTGGGCGTGCTCCAGCGCACCCGCGCGGCGCAGCAGGCTCAGCGCCTCGTTCATCTCGGCTTCGGACTTCGCGATCCGGGGCCGGTCCAGCAGGGCGCGCAGGCGGTCGCCGTCGTCCTCGTCCAGCACCTCGAACGCGTGCGCCAGGACCAGCGTGCGCTTCCCCTCGTACAGGTCGCCCGCGAACTCCTTGCCGTAGCCGCCGTGCTCGTCGGGCAGCAGGTTCAGCACGTCGTCGCGGATCTGGAACGCCGCGCCCAGCGCCCGTCCCGCCGCACGGAACCGTCGATCGGGAACGGCGCCGGCGACGAGCGCTCCGAGCCTGAGGGGGGCCACGACGGTGTAGTAGGCGGTCTTGCGCTCCACCATCGCGAGGTAGTCGGCCTCGCTCACGTCGAACCGGCCGGTGGCGACCCAGGCGAGGTCCAGGTGCTGTCCCTCGGCGGTCCGGTCGATCGTGTCCAGGAACTCGCTCAGCACGGCGTCGCGCCAGGCGGCGCGCTGCTCGATCAGCAGCCGCCACATCGACACGTGCATCGCGTCGCCCACGTTGATCGCCACCGGAGCGCCCACGGAGCGGTGCAGCGCCGGCTGGCCGCGCCGCGTCTCGGAGTCGTCCTCGACGTCGTCGTGGACCAGGACCCAGTTCTGGAACAGCTCCAACGCCGCGGCCACCGGCAGCGCCTCGCCCGCCGCCGCGCCGTGCGCCAGGGCGGACGCGACCGTCAGCCGGCCGCGGATGCCCTTGCCGCTGCGCTCGGGGTAGTCGCGCTGCAGGCGGGAGAACCGGTCCAGCTCGGGCACGTCGTGCCGTTCTGGAAGCGCTGCGAGTACGCGCTCCTGGATGAGGCGGTCCAGCTCTTCGGGCAGCCGCGTCACCGGAACAGGACCGTCGTGAAGAGCCATGTGGCCAGCACCAGACCGAGCAGGACCACCAGGAAGACCGGGAGGGTGGCCCGGTACGAGGCGACGATCAGCCTGACCACGTCGCCTCGTGACAGGTCGCGCCGAGACGGGTCGGGCCGCCCCTTCCGGGGCGACCCGTCACGCTGCGTGCTGGTGGATTCGTCGGATTCGGCCATGAACGAGGCGACCTCATGTCCCATCGACCCGGGGAACTGCAGGCCGGTCCGTCAGGGCCGGCGGATGCAGGCCTTGAAGTGCCCGGGGCTGACCTCTTCGAGCGGCGGCTCGACGTGCTTGCAATCCTCGACCGCGATCGGGCAGCGGGTACGGAACACGCAGCCGGAGGGCGGGTTGATCGGGCTGGGAATGTCCCCCTGGAGAAGGATCCGATCGCGCTTGATGGTCGGGTCGGGGATCGGCACGGCCGAAAGGAGCGCCTCGGTGTACGGATGCACCGGGTTGCTGTACAGCTCCTTCGCGGGAGCGATCTCCATCACCTTGCCGAGGTACATCACGACGACCTTGTCGCTGATGTACTCGACCACGCCCAGGTCGTGCGCGATGAAGAGGAGCGTCAGGCCGAGCTCCTCCTTCAGGTCCTGCAGCAGGTTCACGACCTGCGCCTGGATCGACACGTCGAGGGCCGAGACCGGCTCGTCGGCGACGATGAACTGCGGGTCGACCGCCAACGCGCGCGCGATCCCGATCCGCTGACGCTGCCCGCCCGAGAACTCGTGCGGGTAGCGGCGCATGTGGGAGGGAGACATCCCGACCCGTTCGAGCAGGTCCGCGACACGCTCCTCGCGCGCCTTGCCGCGCGCCAGGTTGTGGATCTGCAACGCCTCGCCGATGATGTCGCCGACGGACATGCGCGGGTTCAGGCTGGCGAACGGGTCCTGGAAGATGATCTGCATCTTCTTCCGGTACTCGCGCATCTTGGACTTGCTGAGCTTGGTGACGTCGACGCCGTCGAACAGCACCTCGCCGTCGGTCGGCTCGATCAGGCGCAGGATCGCCCGGCCGGCCGTGGTCTTGCCCGAGCCCGACTCGCCCACGAGGCCGATGACCTCGCCCGGCTGGACGGCGAAGCTGACGTCCTCGACCGCCTTGACGTTCGCGACGACGCGGGAGAACACGCCCCCGCGGATCGGGAAGTACTTCTTCAGGTTCTTGACCTCGAGCAGCGGCTTGCCGGTGTCGGCCGCCTGAGCCTGCGCTTGGGCCTTCGCGGCGTCCGCCCGGTTCTGCGTCTGGTCGGCGCTCATGCCAACACCTCGTCGTCCTTGAGGTTGATCTCGTTCCAGCGGATGCAGCGCACCATGTGGCCGCCACCGGTGTCCTCGAGCGGCGGGATCGCCTCCTTGCAGGCGTCCTTCATGTACTTGCAGCGGGGGTGGAACGCGCAGCCCTCCGGCAGGTGCAGCGGGTTGGGCACGTTGCCGGGGATCGCCTCGAGACGCTCCTGCGCGACGGCGGCCTGGTCGACGCGCGGGATCGAGTTGAGGAGGCCCCGGGTGTACGGCATCTGCGGCTTGCCGTAGATGTCGTTCACGTGCGCCTCCTCGACGGCGCGCCCGGCGTACATGACCACGACGCGGTCGGCGATCTCGGCGACGACGCCCAGGTCGTGCGTGATGAACAGGATCGACATGCCGATCTCGCGCTGCAGCTGCCGCATCAGGTCCAGGATCTGCGCCTGGATCGTGACGTCCAGCGCCGTGGTGGGCTCGTCCGCGATCAGCAGCTTCGGCCCGCACGAAAGCGCCATCGCGATCATCACGCGCTGCCGCATGCCGCCCGACATCTGGTGCGGGTAGTTCTTCACGCGCTTGGCGGGCTCGGGGATCCCGACGAGATCGAGCATCTCCGTCGCGAGCTTCATCGCCTGATTGCGGCTCTTGTTCTGGTGGAGCACGATCGCCTCGGCGATCTGATCCCCGACGGTATAGACGGGGTTCAGGCTCGTCATCGGCTCCTGGAAGATCATGCTGATCTCGTTGCCGCGGATCTTGCGCATCTCGCGCTCGGACTTCTTCAGCAGGTCCTGGCCCTCGAACTTGATCTCGCCCCCGGCGAACCGTCCGGGAGGCTGGGGGATGAGGCGCATCGTGGAGAGGCTGGTCACCGACTTGCCGGAGCCGGACTCGCCCACCACGCCGAGCGTCTCGCCCTTGTCGATGTGGAAGCTGACGCCGTCCACGGCCTTGACGGTGCCTTCGTCGGTATCGAAGTACGTCTTGAGGTCGTTGACCTCCAGGAGCCGGTCAGAACTGGGCATGCATGAATCTCCTCACGGAACCGGAATAAAACCCCGCACAGGCGGTCGCCCCCGGTGGGGGACGGCGACGGAATAGCGTGCCTCCGCCGCGGCAAGATCGCCTGCTCGAGATTCGGGTTCGTGAGAGAGCGCGCCAGGGACGGCGCGGGACCTGCAGATAGGGGCCCGAACGACCGGACTGAGAAAGTGTACACCACATCGCCGGCGCCGGGGCGAGGCGTGACCGTGTTCTCGACTGCAAAAGGACTCAGGCGAACGGATCGCGACGCTCGCTCAGCGACGCTTACGGGGATCGAGCGCGTCCCGGAGGCCGTCGCCCACCAGGTTCCACGACAGCACCGCGAGGAAGATCGGAATGCCCGGGATCAGCAGCCACGGAACGAACTGGATCGAGATGCCGCGCGCCGTCGCGTCGCGCAGGAGCAGCCCCCAGCTGGCCGTGTCCACCTCGCTGGGTCCCAGCCCGATGAACGACAGGCCCGTCTCGGTCAGGATGAAGCCCGGAATCGCGAGCGTCAGGTCCACGATCACGTAGCTCGCGGTGGCGGGCAGCAGGTGCCGCCACAGTACCCGGCTCTCGCCGGCGCCCAGCGCCTTCGCCGCCTGCGCGTAGTCCATCTCCCGGATCGACAGGATCAGGCTGCGGATCGTACGGGCCAAGCCTCCCCAGCCGACGAATCCCAGCACGATCACGATCATCAGGAACGTCTGTGCCGAGTTCATCTGCAGCCCGAACGCTCGGGCCAGCGGGTTGCGCGGATCCTGCAGCAGGCTCGCCAGGACCACGAGCAGGAACAGCCCGGGAATCGCCGAGAGCACCTCGACCAGGCGCATCACGAACTCGTCCACCCAGCCGCCGTAGAACCCGGCCAGGCCGCCGAACAGCAGGCCGAGGAACAACGACACCCAGACGGCCAGGATGCCGATCGTGAGACTGATCTGTCCCCCGTACAACACCCGGCTGAACACGTCCTTGCCGAGGTTGTTCGTTCCCCACAGGAAGATGCGGGCGGGATCGTCCACGCCGAACAGGTGGAGGTCGCTCTGGAACAGCCCCAGGACCTTGTAGGTGGCCTCGGGACGCTTCACGAAGAAGCGGACCGGGTAGCGCGTGCTGGTGTCCTCGACGTACACCCGCTGGAAGGTGATCGGATCGCGCTCCTGCGCGACGTCGTACACGAACGGGCGCGTCAGTCGCCCGGTCTCCGGGTCGGTCCAGTGGACCTGCGTCGGGGGGCGGAACGCGGAGGACGGGCGCGTGCGGTACTCGTTGATCCCGTACGGCGCCAGGAAGCCGGCGAACGCGGCGACGAGGTACATCACGATCAGCACGCCGCCGCCGATGAGCGCGACCCGGTGCTTGCGGAACTGCTCCCAGGCGATCTCGGATTGGCTCTTGGACTGCTTCTTCAGCACCGGATCGGCGCGACTCGGATCGATGACGGCTTCGGGACGGGGATCGCTCATCGCACGGCCTCAGTCGTACCGGATCCGTGGGTCGACCACGGCCAGGAGAAGATCGGAGATCAGGTTGCCCACCATGAGAAGCAACGTCGTGATCACGACGAGCCCGAGCACCACGTAGATGTCCTGGCGGCTGATCGCCTCGAGCAGCGTCGGCGTGATGCCGGGCCAGGAGACGACGATCTCGACCAGGCCGGCGCCTCCGATCAGGACGGGGAGGATGCCGCCGATGCCCGCGACGAACGGGATGATCGCCGGCCGCAGCGCGTGCTTGTACGTCACGCTCCGCTGGCCCAGACCCTTCGCCCGCGCGGTCCGGATGAAGTCGCTCGAGAGGTACTCGATCATCTGCGCGCGCAGCACGCGCGTGAAGCCGGCGATGCCTGCGGTGGCGACCACGAACGCCGGCATGAGCGCGTGCAGGAAGATGTCCCACGCTTGCCGGTACCACGGCCAGTCGAGGTAGCCGCTGCTGGTCATCTGCGCCACCGGCAACAGCAGCTGATTGAACCCGAACGCCTCGCGTGTCCAGCTGCGGAGCACGAACAGCCCCAGGATCAGCACCTGCGCGAAGAAGAAGTTCGGAATCGCGAGTCCGAAGTAGCTGACGGCGGAGACGACCTGGTCCGCCGCGGAGTACTGACGCACCGCCGAGAAGACGCCCAGCGGGATCGCCATCGTGTACAGCATGACGAGCGACATCAGGACCAGGATCATCGAGTTGCGGATCGGGTCCAGGATGAGGTTCGTCACCGGCTGGTTGCTGCTGAACGACAGGCCCAGGTCGCCCTGGAGCAGGCTGCCCATCCAACGGACGTACTGGACCGGCCAGGGGAGATCCAGGCCGAACTGGGTCCGCAGCCGCTCGATCGTCTCGGGACGCACGTTGGGCTCCAGTGCGCGCTGCGCCAGGAAGTCGCCGGGCACCAGCTGCGCGATCAGGAAGGCGAGCAGCGTCGCCCCGACGAACGTCGGGATCAGGTTGAACAGGCGCCGGACGATGTACGCGAACACGAAAGACGGGCCTCCTGCGAGAATCCGCGCCCGACGCGGGGCGCGGCACGTGCGAAAAAGATAGGGGAGGGCCGGGACGCACGGAGCGTCCCGGCCCGATGCGTCACTGCGTCTTGAAGGTCAGCGGCAGCTCGCGAGAGCCCAGCGCGTCGTTGATCAGGCCCGCGGGATGCTCGCCGGCCACCTCGTTCAGCCAGCTGTAGTGCGACAGCGGGCTGACGGTGAAGATCTGCGACTGGAGCGTCGCGAGCGTCGTCTGGAGTCGGAAGCCGACCTCCCGGGCGGCATCGGTGTCGAGCTCCTGCCGACCCTGGAAGTACAGCTCCTCGGCCAACGTCTCCTGAGCGGTCAGGCACTCGCCGGAGGTGTTCCACATGTGCAGGTTCGTTCCGCACGGAATCACGTTGACGCCGAACGGCCACACCCGGTTGCCGCCCTGCAGACCGATCAGGATCGCGTCGAACGGACGGTCTTCGCCGGTCGAGAGGAGCTGGTCGACGAGCAGGTTGAAGTCGATCGCCTGGACGTCGATGTTCACGCCCACCTCACGGGCGGCGTCGGCGAACACCTGGGTGATCTGCTCGCGCTGGCTGTTGCCGGCGTTCGTGGCCAGCGTGAACGACAGCTCGTTGCCGTCGGCGTCGACCAGCACGCCCGCGGAGTTCGTCTGCGTGAAGCCGATCTCGGCCAGCAGCTCGGTCGCGCGCTCGGGGTCGAACGGGAACTTGGGGACGTCGGGGTTCACCCAGAAGTCGTACACCTGGTAGACGTTCGACCACATCGGCGAGGCGGACCCGCCGTAGACGAGGTCGACGAGCGCTTCACGGTCGACGAGGTGGCTCATCGCCTGACGGAAGCTGGTGTTGCGGAACAGGTCCTGCTTGAACGGATCGCCGGCCTTGTTCCAGTTGAAGACGATGAACTGGCTGGAGGCGACGGGCGCGACGTTGGGAAGCAGCGTAGCGTCGATGTCGCCGTTGTTGATCGCCTGGTTCACGACGCCGACCTCGTCGAGGTTGGCCGGCGAGTAGGCGTCGATCTCGCCCGCGAGGTACAGGTTCAGCGCGGCGTCGGTCGACTCGACGGTCTGGACGACGTAGCGGTCCAGGTAGGGGAGCGCGTTGCCCTGCTCGTCGACGTTCCACTCGCCGAAGTACTCGTTGCGCTCGAACACGACGCGCTGGCCGGGGACGTACTCGGTCGGCACGAACGCCGTGGCCCAGACGGTCTCGGAGATCTCCGCGTCGGTGCCCCAGGCGCCCTGCAGCGCCTCGGCGCCACCTTCACGGTAGATCTCGCCAAGGATGTGGTCGGGCGTGGGCACGATGGCGAGCACCGGCAGCGCGGTGCGGTCCTGCGTCGGGAACACGAACCGCAGCGTCATGTCGTCGACGAGCTCCGCCTCGATCTGGGCGTCGCCGATGAACCAGCTGTCGAAGCCGTTGGAGCCGACGTCGGGGTCGGTCTCGGCCAGGTAGGTGAGGTAGAAGTCCTGGGCGGTGATGTCCTCGCCGTCGGACCACTTCATGCCCTCGCGGACGTCGATCGTCACGACCAGGCCGTCGTCGCTGATCTCGAAGCTCTCGGCCATGTACGGAATGAACGCGTCCGAGTCGGGGCCTTGCTGGATCAGCGTGGTCGCGTCGGCGAGGTCCACGACCTGGTTCTGCTCGGCGCTGACGATCGGGTTGAACGTACGCGGATCGGAGATGGCGCTGTCGCGGAAGGTACCGCCGTACGCCGCCTCGCCGGGCTCGGCGGCGGTCCAGGCGTTGGGCCACACGAACGGCTGCGCCGCGGCCATGGAGACCGCGGCCAGGGCTGCGAGGGATAGAAGGACTCTCTTCATGCTACCTCCAAGATCGGTGCCGTCGCGCGTCCGGGGGTCCGACCCGATGTCGGGAGCCGCCCCGGCCGGCGTACGGGTGCCGAAACACGCGTTCAAGGCTACCCCGGACGGACGGGAGGGGACGTGAGGAGTCCGCCATGCCTGCAAGACGCTTCTCCCGTCCCCGTGGCGATTCATGCACCTGCTTCCGCGGGAATCCACGGCGGCGGAACGATGCGCTCGAACGGACGCGTCGACGCGCGAGCGGCCCCGACCGTGGGGTCCGGGCCGCTCGCGTACGTGCGGTGTGCCGATCGCTCGGGAACGCTAGCGGGGGATGACCTGGAGGAGCAGCGCCAGCGTGCCCCAGGCGACGCCCAGGTAGATCGTCACGCGCTGAAGACCGCCGGCGGTGCCACCGCCGGTGCCGAAGTCCTGACCTCCACCGCCACCGCCCGTCAAGCCGTCGCCCAGACCGGCCTGCTTGGGCTCCTGAACGAGGACGGCCGTGGTGAGGAACACGGATGCGAGGACGAAGAGAACGAGAACGATCCAGAACAAGGGGACCTCCAACGCGGACACGGGTCCGGGGGAAACGATCGCTGGTGCCGGGAGCGGGATTCGAACCCGCACGGGTCTCCCCGGTAGATTTTGAGTCTACTGCGTCTACCGTTCCGCCATCCCGGCACGGAGTCAACGTTCAATGCTAGCAACGGGCGAGCGGGCGGTCAACCGGAGAACCAGGCTGCGCGACACCGTCTCGCGGGCGTCCGCGCGCGCAGGGCGCGCTGGTAGCATAGCGCGCATGGCCATCGCCGTCGTCCGCTTCCCCGGCTCCAACTGCGACCAGGACACCGTCTGGGCGCTGGGGCGCGTCCTGGGAGCCGAGGTCGTGGAGGTGCCGCACACGGGCTCCGACCTGGCGGGGATCGACGCCGTCGTGCTGCCCGGCGGGTTCAGCTACGGCGACTACCTGCGCAGCGGAGCGCTGGCGGCCCGCAGCCCCGTGATGCGCGCGGTCACGGCGTTCGCACGCCGCGGCGGGCCGGTCCTGGGCGTCTGCAACGGCTTTCAGGTACTGACCGAGGCGGGGCTGCTCCCCGGCGCGCTGGCGCGGAACGAGCACCTCCACTTCGTGTGCAAGGACGTGCACGTGCGCGTCGAGCTCGCCGCCCCGCCGTTCACCGGACGTGCCGCACGGGGCGACGTGCTGCGGCTGCCCGTCGCGCATCACGACGGCCGCTACGTCGCCGGTCCCGAGCTGCTGGCGCGGCTCGAGGGGGAGGGCCGGATCGCGTTCCGCTACGTCGGCCCCGACGGTCGCCGCGACCCTGCCGCGAATCCCAACGGAAGCGACGGCGACGTGGCGGGGATCGTGGACGCCCGCGGCACGGTGCTGGGCATGATGCCGCACCCCGAGCGTGCCGCCGATCCGCTGCTGGGCGGCGAGGACGGCCTCGTCGTGCTGGGCTCGCTGCTGGACGCGCTGGCCGGCGCGGCCGCCGAGGCGACGGCGTGACCGGGCCGCGCGACCTCCTGGGGACCGCCGGCCACGGCGTCGCGGACGCCGGACCCGATCTGAGCGACCGCGCCGCCGAGTTCGGGCTGAGCGGCGACGAGTACGCCCGGCTGGTCACCGGCCTGGGCCGGCAGCCCAGCCCGCTCGAGGCCGCCATCACCGGCGCCCTCTGGAGCGAGCACTGCGGCTACAAGAACTCGCGTCCCCTGTTGCGGCGGCTGCCGACCGACGGACCGCAGGTGCTCCAGGGCCCCGGCGAGAACGCCGGCGTCGTCGCGATCGGCGAGGGGCTCGGCCTGGCGTTCAAGATGGAGAGCCACAACCACCCCAGCGCGGTCGAGCCGGTCCAGGGCGCCGCCACCGGCGTGGGCGGGATCCTTCGCGACATCTTCGCGATGGGCGCCCGGCCGGTCGCGGTGCTGGACGCGCTGCGCTTCGGCCCACTGGACCGTCCCCGCACCCGGTACCTGCTGCACGGCGTCGTGGAAGGAATCGCGTCGTACGGCAACGCGATCGGCGTGCCCACGGTCGGCGGGGACCTGGCGTTCCACGACAGCTACCTGGAGAACCCGCTCGTGAACGTCATGGCGCTGGGCGTCCTCCCGGTCGAGCGGCTGCAGAGCGGGACGGTCGGCGCGCCCGGGAACAGGCTGCTGTACGTCGGCTCGCGCACGGGGCGGGACGGGCTGGGCGGCGCGGTGTTCGCCTCGGCCGACCTGTCCGGCGCCTCGGCCGCCGATCGGCCCGCGGTGCAGGTCGGCGATCCGTTCCTCGAGAAGCAGCTCCTCGAGGCGACCCTCGCGGTGATCGAGGCCGAGCTGGTCGAGGGGGTCCAGGACATGGGCGCCGCCGGACTGACCAGCAGCGTGGCCGAGATGGCGCACCGGGCGGGCCAGGGCGTCGACCTGCACGTCGAGCGGGTGCCGCGTCGCGAGGAGGGCATGACCCCCCTCGAGGTGATGCTGTCGGAGTCCCAGGAGCGCATGGTGCTCACCGTGCGCCCGGATCGCATGGACGAGGTGCTCGCCGTGCTGGAGCTCTACGAGCTGGACGCCGCCTGGATCGGCGAGGTGGTCGAGGGCGACCGCTTCCGCGTCCTGGACGCCGGCCGGGTCGTCGCCGACCTGCCGGTCGCGCTGATCAACGAGCCTCCCGAGTACGTCCGCGATCATCACGAGGATCCCGCCGTCACGGCGGCCCGCGAGACGGATCCGACGCCGGAGCTCCCGAGCGACCTCGGAGCGATCCTGGACACGATGATCGCGGCGCCCGGCCTGGCCTCGACGCGGCCCATCTGGGAGCGCTACGACCACCAGGTCCGCACCGACACCGTCGTGGCGCCGGGCGCGGCGGACGCCGCGGTGATCCGCGTCAAGGGGACGCCGCTGGGGATCGCGGCGACCGTGGACGCGAACCCGCGTCAGGTACGCCTCGATCCGTACCAGGGCGCCGTCCTGGCCGTCGCCGAGGCGGCCCGCAACCTGTCCGCGGTGGGCGCCACGCCGCTGGGCGTGACGGACAACCTCAACTTCGGAAACCCCGAGCGGCCGCACGTCTACCACCAGATGGTCCGCGCGGTGGACGGGCTGCGCGATGCCTGCCTGGCGCTCGGCACGCCCGTCACGGGAGGCAACGTGAGCCTGTACAACCAGTGGCGCGACGGAGCGCACGATCGGGCCATCGCGCCGACGCCCACCGTCGGCATGGTCGGCGTGCTGGCCGACGTGCGACGCCACGCCACCGCCGGACTGAAGCGGGCGGGAGACCGCCTCTGGATCGTCGGCGAGACGCTGGACGAGCTGGGCGCCAGCGCGTACCTGTGGCACGTGCACGGCCTCGAGGTCGGGCGCCCGCCGGCGTGCGACCTGACGCGTGAGGCGGCGGTCCAGACCGTCGTTCGCCAGCTCGTCGCGGACGGACTCGTCGACACCGCGCACGACTGCGGCGAAGGGGGGCTGGCGGTCGCCCTGGCGGAGATGACGTTCGCCGAGGGGATCGGGCTGGCGGCGGACGTGGGGGCGGGCGCCGCGGCCGGGGTCCGCCCCGACGCGCTGCTGTTCGGCGAGAGCGCCTCGCGCATCGTGATCGCCGGCCCGTCCGCGCGGACGACCGAGATCGAGCGACGCCTGGCCGCTTCCGGCGTTCCGTGGTCGGTGCTCGGACGGAGCGGCGGCGGCGACCTGGTGCTGCGGTGGCCCGACGGTCGCCTGCGGCGGAGCGTGGACGAGCTCCACGCGCGCCACCAGGCGCCGCTCGCGGAGGCGCTGGCGTGAGCGGGTTCGTGAACGACCAGCCGGTCGAGGAGTGCGGCGTCGTCGCCGTCCGCGTTCCCGACGCGGTCCAGGCGGACGTCGCCGGGCTGTGCCAGATCGGCCTGTTCGCGTTGCAGCACCGCGGGCAGGAGTCGTGCGGCATCTCCGTCGCCGGCGCCGACGAGTTCCGGATCGAGAAGGACATGGGCCTCGTCGCGGAGGTGTTCGACGAGCCCCGCCTCGACAGGCTCCGCTTCGAGGGGGCCCGCGTCGGCGTGGGGCACACGCGCTACTCGACCACCGGATCCAGCCTGCGCTTCAACGCCCAGCCGCTGACCGTGCGCAGCAACAAGGGCCTGATCGCGCTGGCGCACAACGGGAACTTCACGAACGCCCGCGCCATGCGCGACCGGATGCTGGGCGAGGGGGCGGTGTTCCAGACCACGAACGACAGCGAGGTGATGATCAACCTCGTCGCCCGCTACGCCCACCTGGACCTCGCGAACGCGACGGCCCGCGTGATGGGCGAGCTCGAGGGCGGCTTCGCCGTCGTGCTGATGGACAAGGAGCGGATCGTCGGCCTGCGCGACGGCCACGGCGTGCGGCCGCTGGTGATCGGCGAGAGCGACGACGGCACGGTGGTGTTCGCCAGCGAGCCGGCCGCCCTGAGCGTCGTGGGGGCGCGCTTCGTCCGGGACGTGCGCCCGGGCGAGCTGGTCGTCGCCGACGGCGACGGCTTCCGGTCGATGCAGGTGCTGACGCCCACTCCGACGCCGTGCGCGTTCGAGTGGATCTACTTCGCGCGGGGCGACGGCGTGCTGGACGGCGCGCCGGTGCACGACGCCCGCGTCCGGATGGGGGAGCGCCTGTGGACCGAGGCGCCCGTGGAGGCCGACGTCGTGGTCGGCGTTCCGGAGTCCGGCCTGGCCGCCGCGCTGGGCTACGCGCGCGCCAGCGGGATCCCGTACGACCTGGGGCTGTACAAGAGCCCGTACGCCGGACGGACGTTCATCAACCCGAACCAGCGCCTGCGCGAGCACAAGGTGCGCCTCAAGCTCGCCGCGACCGGCGCGGTCGTGGGCAAGCGCGTCGTGCTGGTGGACGACTCGATCGTCCGCGGCACCACCTCGGGCCGGATCGTCGGTCTGCTCCGTGAGGCCGGCGCGCTCGAGGTGCACTTCCGCGTCTCGAGCCCACCCATCCAGTACCCGTGCTACTACGGGATCGACACCGCCGCCCGCAAGGAGCTGGCCGCCGCCACCCTGACGGTCGACCAGATCCGCGACCGGATCGGGGCGGACAGCCTGGCGTTCATCAGCGACGAGGGCCTGCAGCGGGCGATCGGGCTGGCGCGCACCTGCACCGCCTGCTTCGACGGCAGCTACCCCGCCGGGCATCCCGGCGACGACGCCGAGAAGGACCTGCTCGACGTGCTCACCGCGGGCTGATCCGAGGGCTGATCCGAGGGCTGCTCCAAGGGCTGATCCGAGCGCTCACCCGCGGCCTCAGCGCACCAGCGTCGCCGCGAGCGCGTACACCTCGCCCCGCGTCAGCGCGCCCGCCAGCGCGACCCCGGGCGGCCACAGCCCCGCGCGAGCCAGGGCCTCGGGATCGTCGCCGTCCGGGCAGGGAAGCTCCAGCCGGCACGCCGCCGCCCGCTGGACCGGCGCCACGCGCTCGGCCAGGGCGGGGCCGCTCACGCCCCCGTACGCCGCGACCAGGTCGTAGGCGAGTCCGGGGCGCAGCGCGAAACGGCGAATCACGTTCGACGTCAGGTACAGGTGACTCAGCGCGCTCACCTGCAGGTCCAGCTTCGGCTCGTTCTCGTACCCGCCCACGGTGAGGCCCCGGCTCAGCATGAGCCGGTACGCGTCGTGGTGCGGATGCGCGACCGGACCGACGGGAGACCGTTCCCGCGGCGCCGGGAGGTAGGCGCCCCGCACCCGCAGCTCGTCGCGAACGTCGGCCACGAAGTCCACGTCCAGCGAGACGAGCACCGGATCGCCGCCCTCGCGGGCAACGCGCGCCGCGGCCAACCCCACGCCCTCCGCCACCGCCATGCCCAGCGGCACGACGCGGGCGCTGGCGTGCGCCAGCGGGTCGTAGCCGATGCTTCGCCCCACCGTCCAGAGCCCGCTGGGGCCGTCCCGCGGAACCGCGACGCAGAGCGGCACGCCGTACAGCTCGGGCGTGCCGAACACGAACCCGTCGTCGTCGGGCGTCAGGCTCTGCACGTCCAGCGGGTAGCCGCCGACCGCCACGTCCAACGGACCGGTCACGTTGTCGAGAAGATGGTCCGCGTCCAGCACGCACTGCGCGTGCAGGTGCCGCGTCTCCCGCACGTACAGGCGCTCTGCGACCGCGCCCAGCCGCGCCCCCTCGAAGCCCGGCAGCCGCTCGGCCAGCCACGCCACCATGCGCTCCGCTTCGTCGGCCGCGCGGGCGCGGGCGGCCGCCCGCGACGCCGCGTCGAACGGGTCGACGCCGTGCACGAGCAGCGCGTTCACCCAGACGCCACCCCTGCCGTCGCGTCCCAGATTCAGGCCACGGAGGCGGACCGTCGGATCGCGCGACGGGTAGGACGCCGGAACGCCGCCGAACGGTCCCCACGCCACCGCGTCGTCGACACGCGCCCAGCCCGAGCCGCGGGCGGCGGCCGCCGCCCGGAGCGCCGACCAGTCGACGCCGTCGATGCGGAACACCAGCGTGTCCGCCATGCGGACGTCGGTGCCCAGCGCCTCCCAGCCGAACGAGGCGCGCGCGCCCGCCTCGACGGCGTGCCGTAGGTCGGCGTCGCCGTCCACGACCTGGCGTGCCGCCAGCGAGCCGCCGTTCCACGCGACCCCCGTCACCCTCCCCTCGGACGCGACGATGCGCAGGTCGCGGGCGTTCAGGACCACGCTCACGCCGGCCTCGGCCAGCAGCGCCCCGAACGCGCGCTCGGCCTCGCCGGGATCGAACGCGCCGCGCGCCCCCACGCGCTCCCACCAGCGTTCGAACAGCCCTCGCTGGTACGGAACGGGGGAGGTCCTGACGTCCAGCACGTTCAGCGCGCCCAGCACGAAGAGGCCGCCCAGCCGCGCGTCCGGGCTCAGCAGCGCCGTGCGCGCGCCGCTCTCCGCGGCGGCGACCGCGGCGGCGATCGCCTCGGGCTCGGAGCCCAGAACGACGACGTCGAAGCCGCGGCGCTGGCTCTGCGAACCCGGCTGCGCCGCCGCGGCGCAGCTCAGCGCCAGCAGCACGGCCGCGACCAGGCGCGCGGCGATCCCGCGAACCGCCGCCGGACGCCCGGCGGTCACGCGCTCGCTCCGAGCAGCGCGCGGCACGATGCGGCCACCGTCGCGGCCGCGTCGGGGCGACCCATCCGGAGCGCGGCCGCGCGCATCGCCCCGCGACGCTCCCGATCGCTCAGGACCCGCACCACCTTGTGGCCGAAGGTCGTCAGCGGCTCGATCCGCACGCCCGCGCCGTGCTCCAGCAGGTACGTCGCGTTCGCCTCCTCCTGGAGCGGGTACGGCTGGATGACCGCGAACGGCAGTCCCGCCGCGAGCGCCTCGCTGACCGTCAGGCCGCCAGGCTTGCCGGCGATCAGGTCCGCCGCCGTCATCAGTCCCGGCACCTCGGTCGTGAAGCCCATCGGTCGGATGCGGACCAGTCCCTCGCGCGACTCCGACGCCCGGGTCGCGACGTCCAGCAGCTCCGGACTGCGTCCGCACACCACGATCGCCGTCAGCGGCCAGCGCACGCTCGAAAGCTCATCGAGCAGCGTCCCCAACGTGCGCCGGTCCATGCCGCCCGCCATCAGCAGCAGCAGGTCGCGGTCCGGCGCCACGCCCAGGGCGTCGCGGAGGGCGGCTCGATTCGGCGGGCGCGTGAACCGGCGATCGATCGGAATGCCGGTCACCTCGACCCGGCTCGCGTCCACGCCGCTGGCACGGAGGTGCACCGCGACCTCCTCGGCCGCGACGAAGTAGCGCTCGATGCCCTGCTGGATCCAGAGCGCGTGCGCGCCGTAGTCCGTGACGATGACCGCTTGGCGCGGGAGCGAGGGGCGACGCGCGGAGGAGAGGATCTCGGGCGGAAGGAAGTGGGTGTGAACGATCAGATCGGGCCGGTAGGCGTTCAGCACCCCGGGCAGCTGGTACGACACCAGGCGGGACAGCCGGGCCCGGACGCGGCGCGCGCGGCTGGGCACCTCGCCCGGGCTGCGATCGAGCCGCTTTCCCAGCCAGTCGACGAAATCGGGCGCGCTCCGCACGAGCTCGAAGTAGCTGCGGCGGTACAGCCGTCGGAACGGTGCCGAGGTGTAGTCGAGCAGGTCGACGTGCAGACACGGGTCGCCGCTGACGCCGAACGCGGCCTCCAAGGCCTCTCCGGCCGCCACGTGGCCGCCGCCGATCGACGCGGACAGGATCAGGACCCTGGGTCGGATGGACACGGGCCAGAGTCTAGCAAGGCTTCCTCACGGCGGCTCACCCGGCGGTGCTACCGTGGTGCGCGATGCGCACCCATCTGCTTCCCACCCTGGTCCCGACCGTCCTCCTGGCCTTCGTGCTGGCCGCGTGCGCGCCGGTGGGCAGCCGGGAGCTTCACGATGTCGTCCTGGTCGATCAGGACGGCGCGACCCGGCTTCGCTACGTGTACGGCAGCGCGGACACGCTCCCCTTGGAGGACCGCGACCTGCAGCTGGGCCGGACCGCCGGGGAGGCGGCCGAGGCAGCCGCCTTCGGCGTCCCGGCCGCGCGCCTGGTGGACGGCGAGCCGCTGCTGCGAAGCTCGCTCGAGGTCGAGCTCGAGCCGCCCCTCCTTGTGGCCCGGATCCCGCTCACCACCGATCTGCGCGTCGTGACGACGCGCCCGGTCCCGCGCTCGTTCTACTTCGACGGGCAACGCTGGTTCGAGCTTCCGCGCGACCTGGACGCCGGGGTGACGGTCACCGCGGTGCCACGGCCGGTCGCGACGCCGCTGCGGGGCACCGCTGCGCTCACGCCGGCCGAGGCGGACGCCGTGGCCGGCGGACTCGCGGCCGACGCGCGACCGCTGGTCGTCGCCCTGCTGGACGGCGAGGCGTCGGGAGGCGACGTCGCGGACGGCGGGCTCGACGCCGGCGGCGGCGAGACGGCCGCGAGCGGACCCGACGCCGATGACGCGGCGCAGGCCCGGCTCGCTCCGCGTCCTCCGGGTGGCCTGGACGAGTACCGCTACAGCGCGTTCTGGGTCCAGCGCTCGGTCACGACCGACCCGGACGCGTACCGGGCGCCGGCGCGACCGACCCTGTACGAGGTGATCGCGCGGGGCGACCAGGGAACCGATCCCGGCCGCGACCGGTTCGTCCTGGTCGAGGATCAGGACGAGCTCAGGTCGTTCTGGAACACGGTGCAGGCATCGTCGTTCAGGCCCGATCCCGTCCCGGAGGCCCGCTTCGAGCGGGAGACCGTGGTCGGCGTCCGCCTCGCGGAGCGACCGAGCGGCGGCTACGGAATCGAGATCGTGGACGTGCGCGCGGAGGACGGGGAGCTGTTCGTCGACGTCCGGCTCGTCGAGCCCGCGCCGGACGCCCTCGCCACCACCGTCGTGACCACGCCGTGGATCCTGGTTCGCGTGCTGGGCGTCGACGCTTCGGTGGTCTGGTTCCGCGACCCGGACGACGGCGCGCTGTTCGCCGTCGCGCGCGCCGACGACGCCCCGTTCTGAGTCCGTGCACGGCCCGTTCCGCGGCGCCCGGCTTCGCGACGTCGCGAAGCGGGGTCGTCAGGTCAGGCTGCCCGGGTCGAACAGGCGGCGGTACTCGTCGCCCGCGAACCGGTCGGTGAAGCCCGCCAGGTAGTCCGTCACCGCCCGCAGCAGCCCGCGCTCCTCGGCGGCGGCCTGCCAGTCGGGCGGCAGCATCGTGGGCGTCGCCTGGTACGCCTGATGGATGTCGCTCAGGATCCGATCCGCCTTCCGGGTCATGCGGATCTGCCGGTGGTGGCGGTACAGGTTCGCGTACAGGTAGCGCTTCAGCTCCGCCGCCTCGGCGGCGCCAGCCTCGCTGAGGCCCGCCAGCGCGGCGGGCGCCGCGCGCACGTCGTGCAGCGACCGCACGCCCTCCTCCCGCAGGCGGGCGTTCGTCGCGGCGACGACGTCCTCGATGCTCCGGCCCAGCAGCTCGCGGATGAGCAGGTAGCGATCGTGCGGCGCGAAGCCCCGGCGCGACACGCCCAGCTCGTGCAGGAGCCGGCCCACGACCGGCACGTCCGCGATGCCGGCGGGATCCAGGATGCCGGCCCGAAGGCCGTCGTCGAGGTCGTGCGCGTTGTACGCCATCTCGTCCGCCAGGTTCACCACCTGCGCCTCCAGGCTGGGGCGCTTGTCCGGCTCCCACTCGGCGTCCGGCACGTCGTACTCGGTCTCGTGCTTCATGATCCCCTCGAGCGTCTCCCAGCTCAGGTTCAGCCCCTCGAACCGGGGGTAGCGCCGCTCGAGCCGGGTGACGATCCGCAGACTCTGCTTGTTGTGGTCGAACCCGCCCACCTCGGCCGCCAGCCGGTCCAGCGTCCGCTCGCCGGCGTGCCCGAACGGCGGGTGGCCCAGATCGTGCGCCAGCGCGATCGTCTCGGCCAGGTCCTCGTTCAGCCCCAGCGCGCGGCAGACCGCCTTCGCGACCTGCGCGACCTCGAGCGTGTGGGTCAGGCGGGTCCGGTAGTGGTCGCCCTGGTAGTTCACGAACACCTGCGTCTTGTACTCGAGCCGCCGGAACGCCGTGGTGTGCACCACGCGGTCGCGGTCCTTCTGGAACGCGGTGCGGTAGCGGCTCTCGTCCTCGTCGTGGATCCGACCGCGCGAGGCGTGCGCCAGCGCGGCGTAGGGGGCGAGGGTCTCGCGTTCGCGGGCTTCGAGGCGTTCGCGCGTGAACAGCATGGTCCGGCGAGCCTACCGTGCGGGTGCTAGCCTGCGGCGCGCGACGCCGCAGCGCGCCGGTCCGGAGAGGGCCGCGCCACCTCGGCGGACGACGCGCCAGGGAGATCCGCATGTCCGAACTCGCATCGCTGCTCGACCTCGCCATCGACCTCGCCGACCGGGCGGGACGGCTGACGCTGGGCCACTTCCGTACGGGCACCCGGCCGGAGTGGAAACCGGACGCCACGCCCGTGACCGTCGCCGATCGCGAGGCGGAGACGCTGATCCGGCACGAGATCGCCCGCCGTCACCCGGACCACGCCGTGGTGGGCGAGGAGTTCGGCGAGAGCGGCGGGACCGCCCCGTTCCGCTGGTGGATCGACCCGATCGACGGGACGAAGGCGTTCGTGCGGGGCGTCCCGCTCTACGGCGTGCTGATCGGCCTGGAGCGCGACGGCGAGATCGTGGCCGGCGTCGCCTCGTTCCCGGCGCTGGGCGAGACGATCGCCGCCGGCCAGGGGATGGGCTGCCGCCTGAACGGCCGCCGCTGCCGGGTCTCCGACGTCGCCGATCCGGGGCGCGCGGTGGTCGCCACCACCGACGCGGGCCGGTTCGCCGAGGAGGGCCGCTCGGAGCCGTGGGCGCGCGTCCAGGACGCGTTCTGGCTGCGGGCGGGCTGGGGAGACGCGTACGGCTACGCGCTGGTCGCGTCGGGCCGGATCGAGGCGATGATCGACCCCGTGATGAGCCCGTGGGACGCGGGCCCGTTCCCGGTCGTGCTGGCCGAGGCCGGCGGCTTCTTCGGCGACTGGCGCGGCGAGCGGACGCTGCACGGCGGCGACGGCGTCGGCGTGAACGCCGCACTGCGGGCGCCGCTGCTCGCGATGCTGGCCGAGCCTGGCGTCCAGGCCACGGAACCCTGAGGGGAGCCGGGTACGCTACGGGGGTGAGCGCCTTCGATCGCCGTCCCACCGTGACCGTCCACGTCGGACCCGTCCCCATCGGCTCGGATCACCCCGTCGTGGTGCAGTCGATGACGAACACCGACACCTCCGACGTGCACGGCACCGTCCAACAGATCGCCGCCCTGCACCGGGCGGGCAGCGAGATCGTCCGGGTCACCGTGAACGACGAGGCCGCGGCCCGCGCGGTGCCCGAGATCGTCTCGATCCTGGCCGAGCACGGCCTGGACGTCCCGATCGTCGGCGACTTCCACTACAACGGCCACCTCTTGCTCCGCGACGTCCCTGAAGCCGCGGCCGCGCTGGCGAAGTACCGCATCAACCCCGGGAACGTCGGCGCCGGCGCGCGTCACGACGACAACTTCCGCAGCATCGTCGAGATCGCGATCCGGCACGACAAGCCGGTCCGGATCGGCGTGAACTGGGGCAGCCTCGATCAGGCGCTGCTCACCCGCATGATGGACGCGAACGCCGACTCCGCCGAGCCGGCCGACGCGCACGAGGTGATGATGCGCGCCATGGTCGCCTCGGCGCTGGGCTCGGCCCGCATGGCGGAGGAGGTCGGGCTTCCGCACGACCGGATCGTGCTGTCCGCGAAGGTCAGCCGCGTCCCCGACATGTGGGACGTCTACCGGCGTCTGGGCGCGGCGTGCGACTACCCGCTGCACCTGGGCCTGACCGAGGCCGGCATGGGCGTCAAGGGCGCCGTGGCCTCGACCGCCGGCCTGGCGCCGTTGCTCGCCGAGGGCATCGGGGACACGATCCGCGTGTCGCTGACGCCCGATCCGGGCGCCCCGCGCGAGCGCGAGGTCGAGATCGCCCAGGAGGTGCTCGCCGCGCTGGGCGTGCGCCGCTTCGCGCCGTCGGTGACGGCGTGCCCGGGCTGCGGTCGCACCACCAGCACGCTCTTCCAGGAGATGGCGCGCGACATCGACGCCTACCTCAAGGCGCAGATGCCGGCGTGGAGCGAGCGGTATCCCGGCGTCGAGCACATGAACGTCGCCGTGATGGGCTGCGTCGTGAACGGTCCGGGCGAGTCGAAGCACGCCGACATCGGCATCAGCCTGCCCGGCACGGGCGAGACGCCGCGTGCGCCCGTCTACCGCGACGGCGAGCTCGTCGGCACCTTGCAGGGCGACGGGGCGACGATCGCGACCGCGTTCAACGCCATGGTGGAGGCGTACGTCGAGGAGCGGTTCGGCCGCTCCGAAGCGCCGAGCGATTCGGGCTGATCCTTACGTTCGGCCGAACCTACCGCATGCTAGGTTGACGGCGTGGAGCGAGGACGCCAGCATCGAGACGCCGTCGCGGGCGCCCGCCCGCCGACGCCGGCGTGGGGCCCGGAGGCGGATCCTCGCTGGGCGCTGCACGCTTGCGCGGATCTCACTCGCCGGCACTCCAGCACGTTCTACTTGGGCTCGCGCCTGTTCGGCACCGAGAAGCGGCTGGCGGTCAGCGCCATCTACGCGGTGTGCCGCACGGGCGACGACGCGGTCGACGAGGCCGAGGATCCGGCCGACGCCCGACGTCGTCTGGAGGCCTGGTGGGCGGGCGTCCAGCGCACGTACGACGGACACCCGGACCCCCGCTCCGCGACCGAGGTGGCGCTGCGCTGGGTCCTCGACCGCTACGACGTACCCCTCTATGCGTTCCACGAGCTTCGCCTCGGGTTCGCGTCGGACCTGACGCTCGAGCGCGTCGCGACCACGGACGAGCTGATGCTGTACTGCCGGCGGGTCGCGGGCGTCGTCGGACTCATGATCGCGCCGATCGCCGGCTACGACGGCGGCGACGACACGCTGGACGCCGCGGTCGCGCTGGGCGAGGCGATGCAGCTCACGAACATCCTCCGCGACGTCGGCGAGGACCTTCGCCGCGACCGCTGCTACCTGCCGACCGAGCTCATGGAGGCGCACGGGGTGTCGCTGGACGACCTGCGCGACGGCGCCGTGACGCCCGCGTACGTCGCGCTCCTGGAGCGCCTCGCCGAGCTGGCCGACGCGCGCTACCGCCGAGGCTGGACCGGCATCCCGAAGCTCCACGGTGCGGCGAGGATGGCGGTCGGCGTCGCGTCGCTCAACTACGAGGCGATCCTCCGCAAGCTGCGGCAGAACCGTCACGACAACCTGCACAAGCGGGCCTATCTGAGGCCGCACGAGCGGATCGCGCTGATCCCGCGCGCCGCGCTCACGGTCTGGAGCGGGGCCTCCTGAGCCCGCCCGCGCGCCGGCGGTAGGATACCGATCGTGCCGGACTACGACGTCATCACCATCGGCTCGGGCCACAACGCCCTCATCACCAGCGCGTACCTCGCGCAGGCAGGCAAGCGGGTCGCCGTGTTCGAGCGACGCGACGTCGTCGGCGGCGCGGTGTCGACCGTCGAGCAGGTGCCCGGCTACCGCTTCGACCTGGGCGGCAGCGCCCACATCCTGATCCGGCTCACGCCGATCGTCGAGGAGCTGGGCCTGGCGCGCTACGGCCTGGAGTACATCGAGCTCGACCCGCTGTTCTTCGCCCCGTTCCCCGACGGCGACCACCTGTTCATCCACCGCAGCGAGCGGAAGACCGCCGAGCATCTCGACGAGCGCTTCCCCGGCGAGGGTCAGGCGTACCTGCGCTTCATGGACGAGTGGCGACCGTTCGCCCGCGTCGTGAAGGACCTGTTCCTGAGCACGCCCAGCCCGTTCGAGCTGGGCCGCAAGATGATGTTCGGCGACGCCATCCAGGGCGACTGGAAGCGCGCGCTGCGGAGCATCCTGGCGCCGTACGGCGAGGTCGTCGACCGCTACTTCACCGAGGAGAAGGTCAAGGCGCCGCTGGTGTGGATGGCGGCGCAGTCCGGACCGCCGCCCGGCGAGCCGATGACCAGCCCGTTCCTGCTCTGGCACCCGCTGTACCACGAGGGCGGCGTGGCCCGGCCCCGCGGCGGCTCCGGCATGCTCACCCAGGCGCTGGCCCGCCATATCGAGGACCACGGCGGCGAGGTGCACGCCTCCGCGCCGGTCGACCGCATCGTCGTCGAGAACGGCCGCGCGATCGGCGTCGAGGTCGGCGGCCAGCGCTACACGGCGACCACCGTCGTCGCGGGCGCGCACGCGCTCGAGACGTTCGGACGCCTGCTGCCCGAGGAGCACCGACCTCCCGGCAGCACGACGATGCGGGTCGGAAACGGGTTCGGAGCGATCCTTCGACTGGCGCTCGACAAACCGATCCGCTACGCCGCGCACCCCGGCGACGCGGCGCGCGTGGCGCTGCAGCTCGTCGCGCGCGATCGCCGCCAGGTCGAAGCGGCGTACGGCGAGTACCTGGCGGGCGAGCCGGCCAGCGACCCGCCGATCGTGGCGATGAGCTTCAGCGCGGTGGACGACAGCCTGGCGCCCCCCGGCGGCGAGGTCCTGTGGCTGTGGGCGCAGTACTTCCCCTACGAGCTTTCGCGGGGACGGACCTGGTCCGATGTCGAGGACGAGGTCGCAGAGAAGATCCTGGACACGTTCGAGGCGTACGCCCCCGGCACGAAGGCGTCGGTCGTCGGCTCGCTGTTCCAGCACCCCGAGTGGCTGGAGCGGGAGCTGGGCCTGTTCCGCGGCAACGTGATGCACCTCGAGATGAGCGTGGATCAGATGTTCGCACTGCGCCCGTTCCTCGGCATGGCCGAGTACCGCACGCACCTGCGCGGCCTCTACCTGACCGGCGCCAGCACCCACCCCGGCGGCGGCATCATGGGCGCCTCGGGCCGGAACGCCGCGCGCACCGTGCTCGGTGATCACGAGCGCCGCTGGTGGCAGGGGGGACCGCGGCGGTGACGTACCTGCAGTTCCACCTCGTGTTCACGCTGCCGTGGCTCGCGCTGCTGGGCGTCGCCGCGTGGCGGGCCGCCCGGGCGGGTCGCCCGCTGGCGGGCGACCGCGCCATCGGCGACCGCTTCGCCCTGGGGGCGCTGGCCGCCCACATGGCGATCGCGTTCGTCTACACCACGCCGTGGGACAACTACCTGGTGGCCCGCGAGGTATGGGGCTACCCGCCGGGCCGGGTGCTGGCCACGATCGGCTTCGTTCCGGTCGAGGAGTACGCGTTCTTCCTGATCCAGACGGCGGGGACCGGCCTGTTCCTGCTCTGGCTGATGCGGGCGCGCCCTTGGGAGCGATACGACGGCCCGCTGCCCGAAGCGTGGATCCGCTGGGGCGGCGCCGGGATGCTGCTGATGCTGGCCGCGCTGGGGGCGGCCGCGCTGGCGTGGGAGGGCGGCACCTACCTCGGCCTGATCACGGCGTGGGCGCTCCCCGTCCTGGCGCTGCAGTGGGGATTCGGCGGCGATCTGCTGCTTCGGCGCTGGCGGCTCGTGGCCGTCACCGTCGGGGTCCCCACCGCCTGGCTGTGGCTGGCGGACCGGATCGCGATCGGCCAGGAGATCTGGTGGATCAGCGAGCCGCTGACGACCGGCCTGCGGCCGTTCGGGCTTCCGGTCGAGGAGGCGCTGTTCTTCCTGGTCACGAACCTGCTGGTCGCGTTCGGCATGACGATGGCCCTGGACCGCGAAGCGCCCGCGCGGGCGCGCGCCCTCTGGCGGGCACGGGGCCAGGCGTGGCGGGTCGCGCTGCTGGCGTGGGCCGTTTCGATGGTGCCGGCGCCGCTGGTGCCCCAGGCGTTTCCGTACCTCGCGTACGTGTCCACCGGCCTGTTGACGCTGGGCCTGCTGGGCTACGCGCTGCAGCGCTTCGGCGCTCGCGCCTGGCCGGCGTTCGGGGTGGCGATCGCGTTCGGCGTCGCGATCGAGGCGATCGGCACGCGCACCGGCGTGCCGTTCGGCGCGTACGACTACACCGCGCCTGGACCGCGGCTTCTGGGCGTGCCGCTGCTGGTCCCGCTGGGCTGGTGGTCGTTCACCCTGGTGGCGCTCGCCGCCGCCCCCCGGCGCGGCCGCAGGTGGCTGGCGCCGTTGGCGCTGGTCGCCTGGGACCTGGGCCTCGATCCGCTCATGGTCCACCTGGGCTTCTGGCGGTTCGAGAACGCGGACTGGTTCGGCGTTCCGCTCAGCAACTTCGTCGGCTGGTACCTCTCCGGACTGCTGCTCGTGACGCTGCTGCTCCGGATCCTGCCCGAGCTGGCCGAGGACGGACCGCCGGTCCTCCGCGGCGTCTTCGCCGCGCAGGCGGTCCTGATGGGCCTGGGCCTGGCGATGTTCGGGCTGCCGCTGGCCGGCGCGGTCGCGGGTGCGGCGATGGGCGGCTACGCGCTGCTGGCCTGGCGCGTTCGGGACGGGCGACGCTGGGCGACGCCGTGAGCGTGCCCGGGGCGGCCGGGGAGGCCCAGCGCCTCCGGACGCGAGCGACGGACTGGATCCAGAGCGGCATCGCGGCCACGCTGCCGTGGCTGATCCGGCGCGCGCTGCGCCGCGGCCTGTCGGGCGTGTGGGCGCGGGGGCAGATCGCGGCCGTGCGACCCGGCACGATGCTCGCCGCGAACCACCACGCCTGGTGGGACGCCTACCTCGCCTGGCTGGTCGCGCGCCGTCTGAAGCTCCCCCTGGCGGCGCTGATGAGCGACGAGCAGCTGGCCCGCTTCCCCTTCTTCGCGGCGCACGGCGCCATCCCCCGGGGCCGCCCCCGTGAGCTGGTGCGACGGCTCGAGGACGGAGCGCTGGGGATCGTGTTCCCCGAGGGCGAGCTGCGGCCCGCCGGCGCGCCCGGCGTGCTGGCCCCCGGCGCCGCTCGGCTGGCCGCCATGGCGGGCGCGCCGCTGCGGCCGCTGGCCGTCCGCGTCGTGCTGCGGGGTGCGCAGCACCCCGAGGCGTACCTGTCGTTCGGACCGGTGGTCGCCGACCACGCCGAGCTCGACGTCGCGCTGCGGCGCGAACTGGCCGCGCTCGATCGCCTGCTCGCGGAGACCGACCCCGAGACCGTGCCCGCCGGCTTCGAGCGGTGGGTCGCGGGAGCCCGGTCGCCCGACCGGCGTGCGCGCCGGTTCGAGCGGTGGTGGCGGTGACGCAGGTCGCCGGGACGGCCGCCGCGTTGGCGGCGGAGGCGACGTTCTGGCTCGCCGCGCTCTTCGTCGGGGTGCAGCTCCTCGTCGCTGCGGTGAACGCGCTCACGTTCCCGCGCCTGGCGGGGGCGTGGCGCCGCCCGCCCGAGCCCGAGGGTCCCGTGGCGTCGAGCGGCGGGCCGACGGTCAGTCTGCTGGTGCCGGCCCGCAACGAGGCGACGACCCTTCCGCGGACGCTGCCGCAGCTGCTGGCGCAGGGAGCGGACGAAGTGATCGTGCTGGACGACGCGTCCGAGGACGGCACCGGCGAGCTGCTGC
>CAZLQH010000005.1:0-74349 GCA_964561595.1 uncultured bacterium
TTCGGAAGAGAATGGGAGCGAGGCAATGACAAGGGGAGAGTCACCTCGAATCCACATCAGTATTCTAGAGAGCCCGCCTTACACAATTCTTACTTGGGTCTTAGCCAAGGACTGAAAGACTGGTCGGTGCCAGTAGGTACGGATCGGACAATCTCTGGATGAGTGATCTCGACTTCTGCCCTGAAGTTTGGCATTAGTAGCCATTCTCTTGACAGGAATGCGGAATTCTGCAGGGTTGCTCCGAGAGCGCACAGGCTGTCCAGGACGTCTTTCGCGCGTTCTCGATGTCCCGATACTGCAAGGGCATGCGCAGCGTGGGCGTCGACCCAGCCCTGTTCTTGCAGTAGCCCCATGTCGTTAAGGCTTGAGGACACGGTGGTGAGTTCGTTGGCAACATGTGCAGGCGTGTACTTGTTCTTCCAGAGGAACAGTAGGATCTCTCGAAAGCGATACATGAGCCGATCGGACCGATCGGAGATCTGCACCTGTGCTCTAGACAGCGGCTCGTCGAGATCACGGTCGGTGAACCTAGCAAGAAGAACCGCCAAGTCAAGCGAAGCTTGGAACTCCTCGAAGCCCTGCTGCAACCGGCGGGCGAGGGAAGCTGCCTCCTCGTACCTCCGAATAGCTTCAGAGATGTCGCCTTCCGCCCACGAGAGTTCGGCTGACCGTACATGAGAGATGGCACGATACTGCTCCGGCACGTCAGCAAGCTGGGCAAACTCCTCTCGGGCCTTCTGGAGAAGGCCAAGGCTGCTCAACACGCGGATTCGAGTCAGGTGTACGGATAGATTATCTTCTCCTGCTGTGAGTTCAAGATTGCGATCAAGGTACCAGAGCGCCCGCTGAGCCCGACCAATTCGACCGTGCAGAATCCCAAGTTGATTGAGAAGTTGTGGTGCCAGGAGCGGGAACTCTGGAGCTCCCTGGACGAGACGCCACGCGTACTCAGCTTGCCGGAGGGCCACCATCAGTTGGCCGTTTCGCTCGTCATTTAGGCTCTTCACCCTGAGATAGAAGACTCGGTCGTAGGTTGAGAGGGTCTCGAAATTGACTTGTTCTAGTTGCTCTGAGATTTCCTCAGCACGGTCCACAAACGCGAGCGAATGAGCAAGATTGATGCGGGCCTCTTGGCTGTGCATCTCAATTGCCTTCATGTAGGCGACAACCGCTTGATCGTCGTCGAAGCTTGAGAAGTGGCAGACTCCAAGCCAACGGTGGTCGTGCTTGTTGGGTGCTGCAAGGCTATTGAACAGGTCAATGCCTGCCTGAAACTCGCCCAGCAGGGCATGGGCTTGAACGTCACTCAAGACGTTGATCCCTGGATAGCGCTGCTTCACGCGGGCAATGGGCGAGGCCATGATCTGGACATCGTACAAGCGATGCCCCCACGGTAGCCTCGGGGCAGAGTGATCTGTCTCATATTCGGACGAAACAACTCTTGACCTATGGTTCCCCGAGTGCTACACAAGGGTCAGCCACGGAATACGGGTTGGGAGGCCCGGTGGTCAGCGGTCTTTCTGAGGCCGCGCGTCGGAAGAGATTGGGCGAGGTGAGTTGGGGACGACAGTCCACACACCCGAACCAATCTGAGTAGCGTGGTCGTGCTTAACGGCATGGCTGCCAAGTAGTCGAAAGGGCGGGAGACTCTTTCGGCGCTGATGCGAACGTTGGGAGGCGTCGTATCAGTTGAGTTGCGCGAAAGCGCAGAAGAGGATGGGACAACTAATGAAGAACACGGGCAAGCGAATCTTCGCGACGGCGCTTTTCTTCGCTCTCGCCAACCTTCCGTTCATCGTGATGGCTGGCCTGGACGTCACTAGGCGCTAATTCCCGAATAGGGAGTCCAACCAAGTCTTAACTGGCGCGCGCCCGTAGTAGGGCGCGCGCCTCTATCGTCATGTCGTTGACTGTGCCAGAAGAGCAGGGAAGACTGAGATGCTCAATTGTGGTCATGCGTCAGCAATTCTTAAGCCATAGAAGTCAAGTGCCTAGACCAAGCCATGCTTGATCAAGTGCAGTCAGTCTGCCGGAGTCCATGACGTAAAATCTAAGAACTAGACCCACACGGTCATCTAGGGTTTCATCTTGTGGACACAACGTGTATTGCTCCAGGTCACTGGTGACCTACGTGCGGAGGTGCTTCATGTGGCCCAGGCGGCTTGAATCGACTCTACGGCGTTCGACTGGTCATGCAGTTCTTTACGGAGCTCCAGAATTCGGTGCCCAGGTTGTCGTCAACGGGCTCCGTCTCCATCAAATGCCAACTGTGAGGCTTGGGTTTCCCGCCGTCATTGATTACTCGCGTGTTCTCTACGGCAACCTGTTATCTGACAGTCTTGATGAGGCCTTCGGCTTTCGGTTGTTTGGATATGGACTCCCCTTCGAGTACGGTCTTGCCATACTGAAGGCGCAGTCGCAACTACTCGGGCATTTCGCTATTGCCGTAACGGGAGCCGACGCCGCGCCGCCGCGCGTAATGAGTGCTCTGCTTGAACTCGAAAGTTCACGCGTGCGCGTGATTGCGGCCATTGAGGCTGCAGGGGCTTCGGAACGAAGGCCAGATGTCAAGTTGATCGGTCCAGATCAACTTGCATTGACTCTTGATGAGGCAAAGACCATCGCAAGTGACTTCCTATCGGACGCACAGGTGGAGTCTATTTGGACTGACACGCGTGGTGCGTACCTCGAATTCTTGACGCAAGCGAATCGGGCGACATCCCTTCCACCTCTACAACTCGTCTCGCGTCCTGCGGAAGTACCCGAGGATGCTGCACGACACCTACTGTCGTTGTTCGTTAGGCAGGGCCGCTGGATCGAGGCGTTAGAGGTTGCTATTCAACACGACACAACTCAAGCACTCGAGCTGTTTCGCCAGAGTGCACGCCTGATTCTTGAGCAAGGGTTGCACGACAGGCTCTGGGAGCTTGTTGGATCGCTCGATCCGACCGCATTTGAGGCTGACGACGAGCTGTTCTACCTGTACTTCCGCGCGGCGACTGCGACAAACCACCATCGCGCTCTAGCCAATCGTGTCCGACAGTACCTTGATACGAATGAGGCTCCTGACTTGCGAGCGCGCTGGGCAGTGGCTATGCCGACGCAGGGTTCGCTTGCTCAGGCAGAGCGTGCATTCAGATCGCTCCGCAATATCAATACGGCACGCGCTTTGGCCTTTGTTAAGGCGCTTGCGAATCAGCCTGTCGAGGCTGTGGCAATTCTTCGTGATGCATTGGAGATCGCTCAGTCGATGGAGGATGAGCGGCAGGTTGCGATGCTCGCTCTTGACATCAGCCATTCGCTGGTGTTTGGAGGTCAGTATGCGTCGGCAAAGCGATGGGCGCAGTGGGGCCTTGGACGACACCTTAAGTCGCGAGTTGGCGACGAGTTGTTGCGTCTGAACCTCGTTAATCAGATCGGCTACCTGCGTCTTCTGACGGACGAACTCGGCGGTGCCGAGGAGCTGTTGTCAACAGCAGTCATTCCTGACGATCTCATCGGAATCCCGATGATGGAAGCGCTTCTCTCCACCAGAGGTGATCTTTCTGTTGTCAAAGACGACCTGCACGAGGCGCTCGGCCTGTACGAAAGGTATTACGAGTCACTGCCAATCGCAAACGTCGGTTTTGGCGCGTTGGACGTCATCCGGGTCTTGGTCAGAATGAACGATCTTGACGAGGCTAGGAGAGTGCTAGCTGAGGCACGGGATTTGCTTGGTCCAACCCAGTCACGAAATCCCAATCAGACCGCTCTAGAGATTGCCAGCGGGCACATTGCTATGGCAGAAGGACGTCTTGTCGAGGCAGCTGAAGCCTATGCGGCCGTTACGGATTGTTCGGGCTCAGATCCAACCCCTTTTCTGCTGACTCAGGCGGTGCTCAATCTGGCGTGCGTCTACGCAATGTCTGGTGACACTGCACGAGCGACCTCCGTGCTCAACCGTTGGAACGGCACGTGGAAGGATCTCGGCTTGTCGGGGTGGCTACTGTTCAGCGCATCGCCTCCCCATGCGCGGAAGCTACGCGACCTCGTTCATGGCGGAACCGACGTCGACACGCTTAGGCTCCTAGGGGACCGTGTGATTGTCCGGAACGGCCTAGTCACAAGGTTGTCTCTTCGCCACGCGGAACTAGCTGCGCTGCTGGCAGTACGCAACGAAGGATATCGCTCCGAAG
Source organism: uncultured bacterium (assembly GCA_964561595.1). Lineage (GTDB taxonomy): Bacteria > Deinococcota > Deinococci > Deinococcales > Trueperaceae > SLSQ01. The sequence continues at coordinate 4,176 of CAZLQH010000005.1, forward strand.
AACTGCTTCTTGAACTATACGGGGACGACGGGAAGGAGGGGAGCCTCAAGGCATTACTATCCCGGCTCAGGAAGCTACTGCCGATCCACGCCCGGCCCTATCGATTGGAGGGGACCGTTTCTAGCGATATCGAAAACCTCGAAGCCTGCCTAGCCGCCGGCGACACTCGTCAGGCGCTCGAGCTGTACAAGGGCCCCTTGCTGCCCGAGTCGGAAGCGCCGGGCGTGATCCGCGCTCGCGAGCGGATCGACGAGGCCGTGCGGCAGGCCGTGATCCATGCGGGCGAAGCCGACCTGGCGGTGCGCTTGGCACGCAAGTTCCCCGAGGACCTCGAGCTGTGGGAAGCGGCGAAGGAGCTGACGCCAAAGGACGATCCGGCGTACCCGCTCATTCGAGCTCGGGTACGCCGGATTCGGGGCGAGTGGGGCCTCTGAGTCAGCCCAGCAGGTCCGTGTCGGGATCGACACCCATCAGGTGGACGACCAGCTGCGCCCGATTGTCGTACCCGAGCTTGCAGAGGGCGTTCGAGACGTGCGCGTTGACGGTCTTGTACGACACGCCCAGATCTTTCGCGGCCCGTTGCGTGTCGTAGCCCATCAGGAGAAGGCGAACGACCCGAAGCTCCATGAACGTCAAGGGCGAGCGGTAATGATAGCTACGCTGCGCGGACGCCGCCGCGTAGAGGCCGGCGATGATGCCGTGGGAGTCGGTCGTCGTCGCCACGCCGCTGACGTGGTAGCTCGCGAGGCAATCGAGGTAGGCGGGATGCGTCGCCTGCGTGACGATCAGGGTGCGGGCGCGGTCGATGCTATCGAGGCGCTCGAGCTGATAGAGGGTCCACGTGAGCGGGAAGTCGAGCAAGACGTGCGCGACGCCCGACTCTCCCGTTCCGTGGGGCTCCACGTCCGGACGCTCCATCACCTCCTGGATCAGACTCAGGAACGCTGGATGCGACGAATGGACCTGGACACCTAACGTGCTTTGAGACATAGCCGACGTCCTCCTTCGGAAGTTTTCCCGCCTGAATCGAGTTTCATCCGATGGGGGTTGCATCCAGGTTGCCGTGCGCAAGCGTCGCTGCCGAACCGGCGACCGCGGAGGTCGACGGATCAGTGGAGCCGCGGGTCGAGGAGGTCGCGAAGGCCGTCACCGAGGAGGCTCCATCCCAGCACCGTCGCGACGATCGCCAAACCGGGAACGAGAGCAGGGTAGGGACTCAGGGCCAGAAAGCCTTGGGCCTCCCGCAGCATGTTGCCCCAGCTCGGGACGTCGGGAGGGGTGCCCAGCCCCAAGAAGCTCAGGGCCGCCTCCGCCAGCACGGCGACCGATAGGCTGAGGCTGGCCTGGACCACGAGGGGCGAGATCGCGCCGGGCATCACATGGCGGACCAGCACGCCGCGCGGACGAGCACCCAGCGCACGACCGGCCTCGACGTGCGGCGCCGAACGGAGGCTCAGTGCCGACGAGCGCGCGATGCGTGCGAAGATCGGCACCGTCGCGAGTCCGATGGCCGTCATCGCCGTGAGCGTGCCGGGGCGGAAAACGGCCGCCAGGAGGAGCGCCATCAGGATGGCGGGAAACGCGTACAGCACGTCCACGAGCCGCATTACGACGTCGTCGACCCAGCCGCCCGCCCAGCCCGAAACGAGACCGATCGCGCTCCCGAGGCCGAGCGCGATGCCGACGGCCAGCACGCCCACGAACAGCGTGCTGCGAGCGCCCACCAGAACGCGGCTCAACAGATCGCGCCCGAAGTGGTCGGTGCCCAGCGGATGGCGCCAGCTCGGTCCCTCGAGCTGCACGGAGAAGTCGAGCGCGTTCGGCGGGAACGGTGTCCACACGAAGCTGACGAGGGCTGCGGCGACCACGATCGAGATCAGCGATCCTCCGATCCAGAGATTCGGCCCAGCCCGCCCCAGCAGACGTCTTCGTGAGGAAAGCGTCCGCGCGCGTGTCATGCGTCGTACCGGATCCTGGGGTCCAGAAGCGCGTACGAGACGTCGACGAGGAAACCCAACACGATGATGGTCGTGGCGTACAGCAGGATCTCACCTTGCACGAGAGGCAGATCTCGGGTCCCGATCGCCGTCAGCGCCAGCTGGCCGAGGCCCGGGAGGGCGAAGACCTGCTCGATGACGATCGATCCGATGAACACGTTGGTGAGGCTCAGACCGAGGATCGTCACGAGCGTGACGAGAGCGTTCCGAAGCGCGTGGCCGAACGTCACCCGGGCCGGAGGCAGCCCCTTGGCGCGCGCCGTTCGTACGTAGTCCTGCGCCAGCGCCTCGATCATCGACGAACGCGTCATGCGCGTCATGACCGCAGCCTGGCCGAGACCCAGCGCGAGCATCGGCAAGATCAGGCTCCGCACGCTGGCGACCGGATCACGATCCCAAGGCGAGAAGCCTCCGGCCGGCAGCCAGCCCAGCTCGACCGCGAACAGCAGAACGAACAGCAGGCCCAGCCAGAACGACGGCACCGCTGCCCCCAGCTGCGCGAGCGACGTGACGACGGGATCGACCCAGGTTCCGCGACGAAGCGCAGCCAGCACACCCAGCGGCAGCGCGATCAAGCCGGCGATCAGAGCCGCCCCCAGCGCCAACGGGACCGACACGCCCAAGCGATCGACGATCAGCGCGGCGACCGGACGCTGATAGACGATCGACTCGCCCAGGTCGCCGCGCAGCACGCCGGCCGCCCAGGCAACGTAGCGGGCGGGGGCGGGCTCGTTCAGCCCCAGCTGGTCTCGCAGCGCCGATCGCGCCGCGGGCGCGGCGTCGAGCCCGAGGATGATCTCGGCAGGATCGCCCGGAATCGCGAGCAGCGCCGAGAACACCAGCAGCGAGGCGAGCACGACGCTCAGCGCTGCGGTCAAGGCACGACGGACCAGGTAGGGGACCATGTGGAAGCGGGAGCGGCGGTGCGGCGACCGAGCGCACGCCTGGACCGGGTCAGGGCCCCCGATGGACCTCGGTCATGTCGATCGCAGGCGTCGGCTGGTCGGTCCAGAAACCGTGAACGTCCGCGCGCGCAGCGACCAGGTACGGGGGACTGAAGACCCAGACGGCGACGGCGTCGTCGGCGATGATCCGAGCGATCTCGCGGTACGCGGCGACCTCGGCGTCGCGGCTCGCGGCCGACTCGGCCTCGGTCAACAACGTGGAGATGGCGGGATTGTCGTACTGGAAGTAGTAGCCAGGGTCGGCGTAGACGTCGATGTCGCGCGGCTCGGAGTGACCGATGATCGTCATGTCGTAGTCGGCGCCCAGGAAGATACGCTGGATCCACGTTCCCCACTCGACCACGCTCAGCTCGACGTCGATCCCGACCTCGGCGAGCTGCTGCGCGATCACCTGGCCGCTGCGGCGCTCCAGCGCGTACGGCTCGGGCAGCTCGAAGTCGACCTCGAACCCGTTCGGGTAGCCCGCCTCGGCCAGAAGCTCTCGGGCGCGATCCGGGTCGTAGGGGTAGGTGTCGGTCAGGTCCAGATAGTACGGCTCGGCCGGACTCATGTGCGTCCCGATGACGGTTCCTAGGCCGAACATGGCGCCGTCGACGATGGCGTCCTTGTCGATCGCGTGCGTGATCGCCTGGCGCACGCGAAGGTCGTCGAACGGCGCGCGCGCGTTGTTCAGCGCGAGCGTGATCTCCGTCGTGGCGGTGCCCTCGGTGGCCACGAGCGACGGATCCTGGCGGGCTTGGAGGTACTGCTCGGGCGGGAGCGACGTGCCGATCAGGTCCACGTCGCCGGCCCTCAGCGCCGCGTAGCGGATGCTGGCGTCGCCGATGATCCGGAACCGGACCGCGTCCAGATGGGGAACGCCCTCCAGGTAGTAGTCGCCGAAGCGCTCGAGCCGGACCTCGGAGCCCTCGCGGTACTCCACGAAGCGAAACGGCCCGGTTCCCACGGGGCGGCTTCGCTGGCTGGCCACGCTGCCCGCAGGATAGATGATCGAGTCGGGCCGGGCGAGGTCGTAGAGCAGGCTCCGTGTCGGCCTGGACAGCACGAAGGTGACCGTGTGCGCCTCCTCGTCGACGACGAGGGTGTCGATCGTCTCGTAGTAGCCGGCGTTGGTATGACCCGAGTCAGGATCGAGCGCCCGCTCGAACTTCGCCACGATGTCGGCGAGGGTCAACGGCCGGCCATCGTGGAACCGGACGCCGCGACGGACCTGGAAGGTGAGCGCCAGGGCGTCGTCGGACAGCGTCCACGACTCGGCCAGGGCCGGGACGATGTCGCCGTTGCGATCGAACCGGACGAGGCCCTCGAACACGTTGTGGTAGACGACCCGGGCGATCTCCTGGGAGGTGGACGCGGTGGGATCCCAGCCTGGCGGATCGGCCGCGATCGCGACGACGACCTCGCCCCCGTCGCTCGGAGGCGGAGCGTCCTGAGCGACGGCCAGGCCGAACGTGACGGGAAGAAGCACGCACAGCGCGCGTGCCAGACGAAGAACGATCGGGCTCATCGAGACCTCCTGGGGTCCGTGCCGTCACCGTTGCACACGGCCGGATCGGACCGGGACCGGACGTCGGTGCCGACAAGGTACCGGACCGTCGCGTCGGCGTAAAGTCGCCGCCGCAGCTCAGCGATCGGACGGAATCGCACGCATCAGCAGTCCCGAGCTGGACACGCGAACCTCGACACGGACCGCAGCGTCCGCGGCGAGGTAGCTTCCCGAGCCGTACTGCGCGTCGACCAGCGCGTGGAGCCACGGCTGCCGACCGACCCAGTCGTACAGATCCGAGGCGAATCCGTCGTCGTCGTGCAGGGGCTCGACGCTCCGGGGCCGCGTGCGCTCGTCGTCGACCGACCGGTACCGACCTCCGATCCGATCGAGGCGGTAGGCGGTATGGAGCCCGATCACGTTCGCCCACGGGTGCCACTTGACGATCTGCGCGTCGATCCAGACCTGCTCGCCGAAGAGCTCGTAGCGACGGACCTCGCCGCCAGGAATCTCGACGTCGGCTCGGAACCGGGACGGACCCGTCGGCTCGACCTGGATCACCGCCGCGAGCGTCTCGCGGGTCAACGCCTCGTAGCGGGCCAGCGACCAGGCGGCCGCCCCCGTCGCGCCGGCCAGGGCGAGCACGAGGAGCCCGACGAGGAGACCGAGGCCGCCGCTCACGGGGGAACGGCGGCGGAACGCCGATACCGCGGACACGCCCAGCAGCACGGCGACGACGGCGAGCAGGACGACGATCAGCCAGACCGGGGACATGCGCCCAACCTAACCCCTCGCCGCGCGGGTCCGCGAACCCGGCGGGTCACAGATCGGGATCGCCGACGGGTGGCCAGCTCCCTCCCAGCGCCAGCCAGGCCGCCACCATGTCGGCAGGAACCTGCGCGACGAAGGTGATCGCCTGATGGTCTGCGGGGTGGGGCAGCGTGAGCCGATAGGCGTGCAGAGCTTGGCGCGGGATGACGGAGCTGGACCGGCCGTACAGCTCGTCGCCCAAGATCGGCGCGCCGACATGCGCGAGATGGACGCGGATCTGATGCGTACGGCCCGAACGGGGCGTGGCCTTGACCAGCACGTGCCCTGGAGCCCGTCCCAGGACCCGCACGTTCGTCGACGCGGACTTCGCGTTGCTGCCACCCACCGTCATCGACTGCCGCTTCACCGGATGACGTCCGATCGGAGCGTCCACGCGGACCTCGTCGTCGATGTCGCCGACGCCGATCGCGATGTACTCCTTCACCGTGAGGCGCTTCTTGAACGCGTCGGACAACGCGCGATGGGCGTCGTCGTGCTTCGCGACCACCATCACGCCCGAGGTGTCCTTGTCGAGGCGATGCACGATGCCGGGACGGTAGTCCTCACGGTACGGATCGTAGACGTCTTCCTTCGATAGCTCCATGCGGCCGAGCAGGGCGTTCACGACCGTGCCCGTCCGCACGGTGGCGGTCGGGTGGGCGATCAGGCCCGGCGGTTTGTCGATCGCGGCGAGGTCCTCGTCCTGGTAGATGATCGTCAGCGCGTGATCCTCGGGCTCGACCAGCGAAGGGCGGGTCGGCGGCAGCACCAGCGAGACGATCTCGCCGCCGTGCAGCTTGGTGGCGGGTTTGCCGACGGGACGACCGTCGAGCGTCACGAGGCCCTCGTCGACCAGATCCTTCGCGGCCGTGCGGGACAGCGCCAGCGCCTGAGCGATGGCGACGTCCAGCCGCTCGCCGGCCGGGGCTTCGAAGCTGCGCACGTCCACGCGCCAAAGTCTAGCCGACGCGGATCGGACCCGGCTCGCGGGGCTATACTCTCGCCGTGACGACGCCGGGAATCGCACTCGACGCCATGGGAGGCGACCGCATGCCGGACGCCGCCGTCGACGGCGCTCTGGCGGCCGCCGAGGAGGGCGTGAACGTGGTGCTCGTCGGTGACGCTCCGAAGCTCCAGGCTGCACTGGACGCCCGTGGCGCCGAGCTCGAGGTCGTGCACGCCGGCGACGTGATCGGCATGGACGAAGCCGCGGCGGAGGTTCGGCGGCGGCGCGACGCCAGCGTCACGGTCGCCGCTCGATTGGTGAAGGAGGGGCGAGCGTCCGCGCTCGTCTCCATGGGCCACTCCGGCGCCACGATGGCGGCAGCCCTGCTGGGATTCGGCCGTCTGAACGGCGTGGAGCGCCCGGCGATCGTAGCGAACGTGCCCGCGGCCAGCGGTCCCGTCACCCTTCTCGACGTCGGAGCGAACGCCGACTGTCGGCCCCGCATGCTGCAACAGTTCGCGGTGATGGGCAGCGTGTACGCCCGGCTCGTGCACGGCATCGACGATCCTTCCGTCGGGCTTCTCTCCATCGGCGAGGAGCCGGGGAAGGGCAACGAGCTGGTTCGCGAGGCGTACCCGCTGCTCGCGTCCACGTCCGGCATCCGCTTCCACGGCAACGTGGAGGGCCGCGACGTGCTGGCCGGAACGACCGACGTGATCGTGACCGACGGGTTCACGGGGAACGTCGTGCTCAAGCTCGCCGAAGGCGAGGCGAGGGTGCTGTTCGGATGGATCCGTGACGCGCTCCGTGCGGACCTGCGCAGCCGCCTCGGCGGCTTGCTGGCGCGGCCGGCGCTACGCGGCGTCGCCGATCGCCTCGACCCATCGACCTACGGAGCGCAGCCGCTGCTGGGCGTCGGCGCGCCCGCGTTCATCGGCCACGGCAGCAGCGACGAACGAGCGGTACGGAACGCGTTGCGCTTCGCGCACGCATCGGTCCGCGACCAGCTGGTGCCACGCCTCGCTGCAGAGCTCGCAGCGCTGTCCGAACAAGGCGTCCACACGGACTGAGCGTTCCGCGGCCCAAGGGGCTCAGGGGGCGGGCACGACGAACAGCCAGTCGACCGCGACCGGGTCGCTGAGATCGTCCAGCGTCGTGGCGGCCTCCCGGCGGATCGACGTCCCGGGGTCGGCCAAGAACGTGAGCAGATCGACCACCGTCACCGACCCCTGTGCCGTCACGAAGGCGTACCCGTACGGACCGACCACGGCGCTCGAGGGGCTCGAGACGGATGCGAGGCCGGGCGCGACGCCGTCGTCCTCCGCGGTCACGTCCGCGACGACGACGAGACCGTTCGTGGCCAGCGCCAACGCAGGCGTGCCCGGAAGCAGGTGCGCGTCCACGACGCGGACCAGCGTCGACCCTGATGGAGCGTCCCAGAGGCGCGTGGGCGTGGTGTCCACGACGGGGACGGCGGTCAGTTCGTCCTGGTCCAGGACGACCAGCCCCTGGCCACCGCGCCCCGCGGAAAGCACGTCCGAGAGGCCGTCCACGACCGCCACCGTCTGGGGCGTGCCATCGGGATCGGACAGGGTGCGAGCGAGCACGACGCCGTCGCGGGTGGGCCATGCCAAGATCGGCTCGCCGTCGCGTGGCGCGATGACGGGGGTCCCCGGGGCGTCGTTCGTGGAGGGCACTTCGGGGATCACGCGGGCGTCCGAGCCGGCGTCTGGCGTCAGCTCGATCAGCAGCACCGCGGGCGCGCCGTCGCTTCCTCCGCAGGCGTCGCCTTCGTGCACGACCCCCGCCCAGCGACCGTCGCTGGACACCACGAGGCCGCGCGAGCACAGACCGGCGGGCTCGTCGGGCAGCCCAGCCACGCCGGCGTCCTCGACGAGGCCTCCGAGGTCGATCGTGTCGGCCTCGGCCTGGAAGCTCGTCGGATCGTCCAGGTCCAGCGCCGAAGCGTCGAACACCGTGAGGCGATCGCGGTCGTCCCGGTGCAGCACGTACAGTCGCACCGGGTCGTCCCGCGCGACCGCGACGTCGACGATCGTCCCAGGCACCGTGCGGCGGAAGTCGGGGAGCCACGTCAGCGGAGGATCGTCAGCGCCAGGGTCGGGCGGAAGTCCGCTCGCGACGAGGCCGACGACCGCCTGGCCGCTGTCGGCGTCGGCGCCCGCCACGACCAGCGCGACCGGCGTGGTGGTCTCCTGCGTGCCGGTGCAGCCCGCGACCATCGCAAGCCAGAGCGCGAACACGAGGCTCGGCCGAATACGGGGGCGTGCGGTCACGGCGTCGCTCCTTCCTCGCCCCACGGAATCGTGGGGCCTCGATCGAGCGTGAGCTGCGGCCCCTCGCTCCTGCCGGGCGCGCCGAGGGTGAGGACCACCTCGCCGGAGCGGGTGTCCCAGCTCGTGTACAGCGCCCAGCAGCAGCGGTCCCAGGTCGCGAACAGCGTCGGCCTCGGGTCCAGCGCCAGCTCGCTGGCGGGTTCGTCGTCGACGATCTCCCAGACGTCGTCGAGGGTGGCGCCGAGGTAGAGCTCGTTCGTCGCCCTCACGACCAGCGACACCTCCTCGAACGCCAGCCGTCCGCTCCGGACCGCTTCCGTGCTCGGGTCGTAGCTGCCGCGGTAGCCGAACGTGCCCTGCAGGCCGACGCGGCCGGCGACGTCGAGGCCCAGCTGGAGGTTGGCGCGGCGCAGGTAGGCGGTGGGCTGCCCGTCGTCGGGGAGGGGCACGTCGACGAACGCGTCCACGGCGGCGCGGACGAGGCCCGCAGCGAAGCGCCGCTCGGTCAGGCGAAGGGTGGCCTCGAACCTCGTTCCCCGCCGGACGACGTCGTCGCCGCTCGGAACGCGGTCGGTCCGGTATTCGGCGCGGAAGCGGGTACCGGCGAGGGACCCCGCGTCTTCGACCCGGACGGCGAGACGACGGACCGACGCCGGGTCGGGCTCGAGCCCCAGCCACGATGCTGGGAGCAGCTCGATCCCGTCGACCGTCAGGCGTCCGACGTCGCGCCAAGCGAGCGCGAAGCTGTGGCGCCCGAAGGCGCCGCCAGGCGGGCCGAAGCGCTGCTCGATCTCGCCGCGGACGGGACCGAGATCGATGGCGAAGCGGTAGCCGGCCTCCTCGGTCTCGCCGTCGTCGGGGTCGAGCGTCCAGAACGCCTCGAGACCGGGGCGAACGTCGTCCGCCGTCAGCGTGCCCAGCGTGGCGGAAAGCTCCAGGGGCGTCCAGAAGCTCTCGGGGTCCCGGACGGGCTCGACCTCCAGGCCGCCCGACGCCTGGGCGACGAGCAGGTCGGTCGCCCCGAGTCCGACCGTCGCCTCGCCCCGCGTGGTGTCGCGCGGTGCTTCGTCGAACCGGCCGGAAGGGAGGGTCGGATCCAGGTCGCGCACGGCGTCCACCGTCAGGCGCGCGGTCCAGTCCGCCGAAGGCGCCCGCACGTCGAGCTGCAGCCGCGCGGTGCCGATGTCGCCCTTCGCAGGGTCGGCCTCGTGCGACAGCGACAGGTCGATCGCGCGCATCTCCGTGAACGCCTCGAGCCTGAGGGTGGTCGGCAGCAGGCCCACCTCGTCCGGCGCCCGGTCGTCCTCGAGCAGCCAGCCGCCCTCCGCCGAGAGGCGGGTCCCGGGAAGCGGGCGGAGCGAGAGCGAGGCGACCAGGTCGCTCCTGGTGCGGAGCGGGATCCGGTCGAAGGCGAACGGCGTCTCGCCCTCCGCCGCGTCCCTGCGGAGACGGAGCTCGATCGAGCCGAGGTCGCCGAGCGACCGTCGCGCCCTGAGCTCGCTGTCCCAGTCGACCTGACGCTCGCCCGTGTCGTAGTAGCGGCCCGTGAACGCCGTGCGCCCCGTCACCTCGATCCCGAGCACGTCGACCGCGGCCAGCGTGACGCCGTGACTGAGCTCCGCCCGGCCGGCGGTGAGGAAAGGGCGCCCCGCGGCTACGGCGCTTCGGTTCGTCGGATCGGGAGCGTCCTCGAACACGCCCACGTCGACCGAGAGCTCCTGCAACGTCAACGCTCCGGCGCGGAACGGGAACGCGTCTTCGCCCTCGGCGCGGAGTCGGACCGGCGCCGTCCTCGCAGTGCGTGGGCCGTCCCAGCTGGGCCGGGTCGCGGCGCCGGCGTCGAGCGGGACGGCGACGCGGCTGGACGCCTCGGTCCGGAACCCGCCGGCGCGAGCGGCGACGGCGGCCTCCGCCTCGACGAGGCTCGGACGCTCCTCGTCGTCGCGCGCCAGCCGCACGGCGACGATCGGATCGCCGGCTGGCGCGTCGGAGGCGTAGCTGGCCTCGAAACGGATCACCGGGTCGGCGTCCGCGCGTTCCTCGGCGACCTCCGAGGCGAACGCGGGCCGGTACGCGATCTCGAGGCGTCCCGCGCCGCGCTCGTCGTAGAAGCGGTGGTCCAGGCCTCCGGCCAGGTAGGCCCGCTCGGGGCGCCCCCCGAGCAGACGGCCGTCGACCGCGCCGCCCGTGCCAGCGTCCACGTCGACGATCAGACGCGCGCGGAAGGTGCCGAACGCGTTCGGTCCCGAGACGTACGGCCAGTCGACGGCGATCTCGGCCTGCGCGTCCTCGCCTCCCCGCACGATCTCGAGGCGCGGGATCCGTGCCGGCTCGGCCAGGGGCAGGACCAGCAACGGCAGCGCGACGAACGGCGCGTCCCGGATCAGGATCACGACCTGCCAGGCGATCAGGCGGTCGCCCGGCAGGATCTCGATCCGGTCGGCGACGAAGGCGTAGTCCTCGATCTCCTGCCCGCAGCGGCCGCACGGGCTGAACCTGCCTTCCAGGAGGCGGACGCGCCCCTCGACCCGCTGCGCTCGTTCCCCGCGGACGTCGACCCGGTCGGTGATCACGAGCACGTCTTCGCCGGCCAGGCGACCGTCGTCGAGCTGGACGGTCAGGTCGTCGCCCACGAGCACGTCGCCCGGGCGCTCGACGCGTCCGCGACCGACGATCCGCACCACACCGGCCTCGGGATCGAACTCCAGGCGGGAGGCGATCAGGACGAGGTCGCCGCGCGTCACGACGACCCGCTCGGCCGACACGACGTACAGCTCGCGCTCCTCGCCGCTGGGCAGGACGACGGTGCGGAGCTCCAGGCGCGCCTCGGGATCGCCGCCCGTGTCGATCCGGACCGTCTCGGCCGCCGCCCAGGTGGGCCAGACGAGCACGACCACGAGCGCGACGGCGAGCGCCGCCGCGACGCGCGCCGTCGGCCCGACCGACTGGACGCGGCTGCCGGACCGGGCCTCGAGGAGACGGCGCCCCGGGCTCATCGCCGCCACGCGAGCGTCAGGAGCCCCGTGCCCGCCGCGAGGTAGAGCGCGACCGGAGCCCAACCGGCCGTCCACGCCGGGATCGCGCCCTGAGCGCCCAGCAGCTTCGCGACGCTCCAGGTGGCGTAGTAGAGGAAGGTCAGCAGCAGCACCGACACCATGCCCAGCGGGGCGTCGCGACGGACGCCTGCGAGTCCGATGGCCAAGGCGAAGATCGCGAAGGCGACGGCGGCCAGCGGCTCGGCGATCTTGCGGTGCAGAGCGGTCCATGCGGCCGGGTCGCTGCGTTCCGCCTGGAGTCTGGCGAGCAGGTCGGGCAACGGCAGGGTCACGAGGTCGGACCGTCCCGTGGACGCGGCCGCCAGGTCACGTACCGGCACCGTGCCGGTCTCGGCCACCATGTCCAGCGACGGGCGCTGACCGTCCAGCACGCGGATCCGGAGATCTTCGAGGCGCCACACGCCGACCTCCTCGTCCAACCGCCCCCGGCGCGCCTCGATCACCTCGCGCGGGCCGGCCAGGCCGCCCGGCGTCAGGATCACGACGTCCCGGGCCTCGCCACCCGGCAGGAGCTCGCCCAGGAACAGGCTACGGCCCCGTCCGTCGGTGAGGAACGCCCCTTCCTGGAGCAACGTCGAGGGGGCCTCGAGCAGGATCTCCTTCTGTACCTCCAGTGCGCGCTCCTCGGCCCACGGCACGACGATCTCGTTGTTCGTCGCAGCGATCAGGGCGACCCCCAGCCCGGCGGCCAGCAGCGGCCGGAGCAGGGCGGCGGGGGAGAGGCCCAGCGCCAGCGCCGCGCGCAGCTCGCGGTCGCCCACCATGCGCGCCAACGCCAGCAGCGCGGCGAACAGCAGCGCCAACGTGAGCCCGGCCGAGGCGGCTGCGGGCACCTTGAACAGCAGGTAGCGGGCGACCAGGCCGACCGGCACGCCGCGCGAGAGCGCGTCGGCCAGCACGTCGAGGAGGAAGCTGACCAGCAGCAGCAGCAAGAGGACGGCGAGGCCCGCGAGGTAGAGCGGCGCGATCTCCGCCAGCACCGCCCGTCCGAACCGCTTCACGGCGCGTCGCTCCGCAACGCCAGAGCCACGCCGATCGTTCCGACCAGAGCCGGGGTCGCCCAGGCGGCGACCACGGGCCCCAGCACGCCGCGGTCGAACAGGGCGGCCGACAACGTCCACGCCGCCCAGAAGCCTGCGACCAGCACGATCGTCCAGGCGACGCCGGCCGCACGCCCGCGCAGACGTAGGGCCAGGGCGGCCGCGGCGAGAACGAACACCGCGGCGCTCGTCGCGTCGGCCAAGCGCCGGTGGAGATCGAAGCGCAGCTCGCTCGCGTCGGTGCCGGCGGCGCGGCGCTCGGCGATACGCTCGCGGAGCTCGCCCAACGGCAGCGTGTCGCCGCGCGCCAGCGAGGTGCTCGGATCGACCTCGAGCGGGAAGGCGAGCGTCTCGGGCCCTCGCGGAACGGGATCGCCGTCCCTCGGCAGTCGCCAGCCCTCGGCGAGGTCCCACACGCCCTCGTCCGATCGCCAGCGGCCGGAGCGGGCGGTGAGCAGCGTCCCGTCGGGGAGACGGACCAGCACGCCGTCGAGATCGGCTCGGCGGGGATCGTCGCGGTCCGCCCGAATGCGGGAGGCGTGGAAGATCGTGTCGTCCACCAGGTACGACACGTCGCGCTCCGACGCGGCGGGCGGGCGACCGTACAGGAATCCGTCTATTATGCGCTGGTAGACCCGTTCGGATCGCGGCTCGACCACGCCGTTGACCACGATGCCGGCGCCGCTGATCAGGATGCCCCACGCCACCAGCGGAACGATCAGCGACCTGGGCGCGATGCCGCCGGCCTGCGCCGCCTTGAGCTCCGAGTCGCGCGCCATGCGTCCACCGGTGACCAGCACGGCGAACGTCGCGGCGACCGGCATGGCCAGGTGCAGGAACCAGGGCGTCTTCGCGACGAGGAGTCGGGCGACGGTCGCGAGGCTGGCTTCCTGTTCGATCAGGAACCGTGCCAGCACGCTCAACAGGTCGATCGAGAGCAGCAGCGAGACGCCCGCGACGCCGAGGAGGAACAGGCCGGTCGTCTCTCCGAGCAGGGCGCGAGCGAGGCGGATCGGCACTCGCGGAGCATAGCAGAGGGCCCCGATCGCCCGAGGCGCTCCTGGCGCCGGTATCGTGGCGGCGTGGATGTCGCTCTGGTCGCCGTGCAGGCCGCTCTCGATCCCGAACGGTACCGCTCGGAGGAACGGTACCGGGCCTGGATCGTGGAGCTCGCCGATCGTGCCGTCTCAGGGCTCCCCGGCGCGACGGAGGTCCCGCGCGTGGTGGCGTTTCCCGAGCTGATCGGCGCCCCGCTGGCGTGGCTGCTGGACCGGCCGCCCGATCCTCGCGACGTCGACCAGGCGCGACACCGCGTCGCGGAGACGGTGCGCGGGCACCCCGGCGCGATCGTGCGCGCGGCGGCGCGCTCGCGGCGCATCGGCCCCTCGCTGCTGCTCCACACGGAGGCCGTGCGCGCGGGTCGGATCCACGCCGAGGCGTTCGCCGAGGCGGCGCGCGCAGTCCAAGCGACGGTCGTGGCGGGCACGATCCTGGGGCCGCCGGTCGGGTTCGAGGCGTCGCGCGGATGGCACGTGTCCGATCCGCGGCCGCGCGCGCGAGCCGCGACGTTCGGGCCCGACGGCTCGTGGATCGGAGCGACCGACAAGGTGTTCCTCACGCCCGGCGTCGAGTCGCGGATCGGGCTGTCGCGGGGCCGGATCGAGGACCTGCGCCCGCTGGTCACGCCGGCGGGTCCGGTCGGCGTCGCGATCTGCCTGGACGCCTTCCACGACGAGGTGATCGCGCGTCTCGACGGTCTGGGCACGCGCATCCTCGTCCAGCCGAGCGCCAACCTGGCGGACTGGTCGCGACCGTGGCCGGGCGACCCGTCGTTGCGCGAAGGCGAGGCGTGGTGGCGCTACGGCGCACCGCGCGCGGTTCGCGGCCGCCTGTCGCTCCGCTACGGCGTGAATCCGATGCTGGTCGGCGCCGCGCTCGGGCTGCGGCCGAGGGGTCGGTCGTCGATCGTCGGTCCCGGCCCGGGTGGAGGGACCGGCCTTCCGGGCGGCGTGTTGGCCGCTGCCGAGCGTGACGACGCCGAACGGTTCGTGCGCGCCGTCGTGCCGTGGGCGGGGCCGTCGCGCTGACGTCGCCCGGCGAGGGGCTCGGGTATGCTCGGAGTCCGTCATGACCGGCACGCTTGGCCTGTTCTCGCTCGTCGACCTGTTCCAGCTCCTCGCCGGCGCCTCGCGCACCGGACGCCTCGTCGTCGAGCATCCGCGCGGCGACGCACGGATCTACTTCGAGAAGGGCGACGTGACCCACGCGGCCTTCGACGGGGAGGAAGGGGAGGAGGCGGTGTACGCGCTGTTCGCGGACGAGCGCGGAGCGTTCGCGTTCTCGACCGGGCTGCCGGCACCCCGGCGCACGGTGAAGCTGGGAACGCGGAACCTCGTGCTCGAGGCGGTTCGCCGTCTGGACGAGGCACGCCGCGACGCGGACGACGACGTGATCCCCTACGAGTCGGACATGGTGCCCGAGCGCAGCGGCGACGCCGCCAGCGAGCGGGTGGACCTCGGGGAGCCCGAGTGCGACGTGCTGGATCGGATCGACGGTCGACGAAGCCTTCAGCGGATCGCCGAGCTCGCCGAGCGGCCGTTCGTCGAGGTGTCCCGCATCGTCGCGCGCCTCGTCGCCGCCGGCGTGATCGTGGTGCGGAAGCGACGCCCCAGGACCGCCAGGCTGGTGGTTCGAGCGGCCAGCACGGCGCTTGCGCCCGGGGCGGCGATGGTGGACGCGGGCATCGTCGAGGCGTGGACGCGGGCGCTGGGCGAGCGACCGGACGAGATCCTGGGCCGTCGCGAGAGCGGTGTCGTGGATCGCTTTCGCCTGCTGTCGGGCCAAGGTACCGGCCCGTTCCTGCTTCTGGGGCACGCCACGCTGATGCGGACGGGACTGATGGCGGACGAGCCGCTGCTGGTGCGACCCGCGGAGGACGGGGCGTGACGCCGCACGACGCTGCAGCCCAGCTCGACGTGCCGTTCGACCTGACGGTCCCGGTGGACGCCGCGGCGGGCGCCCGAAGGCTAATTCCGTGGCGGCGCGCGCCGTTTCCCGCTCCGTGGGACGTCTGGTTCGGCTCGACGGAACCGCTCCACCTCGAGATCGGCTTCGGCGACGGCCGCTACACCGTCCACCGTGCGATTCGCCATCCCGACGAGCGCTTCGTCGGGATCGAAGCGTCCGGCGTGAGCGTCCGCCGCGCCCTTGCGAAGCTCCGCAAGGAGGAGCTGGGCAACGTCCGACTCGTCAAGGCCGGTGCTCAGATGGCGGTGCGACAGCTGTTCGCGCCCGCGTCGCTGACGACCGTCACGGTGAACTTCCCCGATCCTTGGCCCAAGGACCGGCACGCCGAGAATCGCTTGCTGCGCGTGCCGTTCCTCACGCTGCTCGCCGAACGGCTCCAGGCCCGCGGGGAGATCCGGCTCGCGACCGATCACCCCGACTACCTCGCGTTCAGCCGGGACGAGGCGCGACGAAGCGGCCTGTACGATCTCGAGCAGCGCGAGCCGCCGGCGGCCGTGTTCGAGACGAAGTACGCTCTGAAGTGGCGCGACCAGGGCAAGCCGCTCCACTACCTGGTGTTCGTCCGGAACGACGTCCCCGCTTCGTCCTCGCCCCCCATCGAAAGGCCAGCGATCATGCCTCACGCACTCTTTCGCGGCGCGCCGCCCGATCCGGTCGGGTTCGAGAAGCGCGTGCTTCCCTACGCCGGCGGTCACGTCGTGCTTCACGAGCTGATGCGCAGCCTGGGTGGCGACCGGGGACGCGACCGCCTGGTGGTGCGGGCGACGGTGGACGAGCCCGATCTGATCCAGCAGCTGCTCGTCGTCGTGCAGCGGCGCGAGGGCGACGCCTGGATCGTGCGTCTGGAGTCGTTCGGCGACCCCATCGTCACGCCCGCCGTCCGGGGCGCGGTGCACGCGGTGACCGAGTGGCTCGAGGCACACGCTTCCGTGACGGTCGACGCGCGGAACTACTGAGCGTGAGCGCGACCCGGCACCGCCTCGACGGCACGCCCGAGCTCCTGCGCCTGGACGGCTTTCCAGCGCCGCACGCGTTCACGACCCGGCGTGGCGGCGTCGGCCTGGGACCGTACGCCGAGCTGAACCTGGGCCGCTCGGTGGGCGACGATCCGGACACGGTGAGCGAGAATCGCCGCCGCGTGCTGCGCGCTTTCGGAGCCGATCCGAGCCGCACGGCGACGGTCCACCAGGTGCACGGCGCTCGCGTGGTCCAGGCTCGCGAGGCCGGACCCGAGGTCCAAGCCGACGGCATCGTCAGCGACGATCCGGCCTGGACGCTGGCGGTGTCCGTGGCGGACTGCGTACCGGTCCTCGTGGTCGATCCGGCGCACGGCGCGGTCGCGGCGCTCCACGCCGGCTGGCGCGGCGTCGTGGCGGGGATCGTCGACGCCGGGATCGACGAGCTCGTCGGCCGCTACGGATCGAGGCCGGATCGGCTCCGCGTCGCGATCGGACCGCACATCTCGGGACCGAGGTACCAGGTCGGCCCCGAGGTCGTGGAGGCGTTCGCCGCGGCAGGGTTCCCGGAGAGCGTCGCTCGCCCCGATCCGGACGACGCGGGGCGCTTCCTGCTTTCGGTGGACGCGGCGGTACGCGTCGCCTTGGCGCGCTCGGGCGTCCGTCCGAAGCACGTGCAGGACGGTGGCTGGTGCACGGCGTCGGATCGGGAGCGCTTCTTCTCGCACCGTCGCGATCGCGGCTCGACCGGACGTCACTGGGCGCTGCTGCGGCCTCCGCCGTCGCGCCCGCCCGCGTAGCTGCCCGCTCGCGTCGCACCCGCCCGGGTCGCGCCCGTGCCGACGCGGCCACGCGGCGCCCGCTGGTACGCTCGCACGATGGAACGCTTGCTCGCCACGCTGCGTGCCCTCCGGGCACCGGACGGCTGTCCGTGGGATCGCGAACAGACGCACGAGAGCTTGCGGCCGCACCTTCTGGAGGAGGCCGCCGAGGCGGTCGACGCGCTCGCGGGCGGGGTCGACGCCGAGATCGTCGAAGAGCTCGGCGACGTGCTGCTGCACGTCGGCTTCCACGGCGTGATCGCCGAGGAGGAAGGCCGCTGGTCGTACCCCGACATCGAGCGCGCGCTGGTCGAGAAGCTCGTACGGCGCCACCCGCACGTCTTCGGGGACGAGCGGGCTGCCGACGCCGCCGAGGTCGAGGCGACCTGGGCGCGCGTCAAGGCAGCGGAGCGCGGGGCCGCGACGCCGGACCCGGCGGAGCGCGTGCCTCGCAGCCTACCCGCGCTCGCACGCGCCGCTGCGCTGGCCGAGGCGCTGGCGTGGCCTGCGCCGGAGGGCGCGCTGGAGCGTGCCGCGGCCGCGAACGACGACCGTCCGGAGGTGCTGGCCGACGCGCTGCTCGCCTTGGCGATCCGGGCGGCCCGAGCCGGCCATGCACCGGAGCTCCTGCTGCGGGACGCGCTCGCGTCGCGGCTCGCGGCTCGCGCGAACGGCGCCGCGGAGTCCGGCTCGGAGCCTGCATGAGCGACGTGCGTCTGAGCCGCCTTCGTCGGCGGCTCGCGCGGGCGTCGGGCGCGCACCCGGTGGCGGCGCGCCCAGCGGGGTTCCGGAGAGCGGCCGTGCTGGTACCGATCCTGTTGAGCGACGACGGTGCGAAGCTGCTCTTCACGGTGCGGAGCCGCGCTCTGGCGAACCATGCGGGCCAGATCTCGTTCCCGGGCGGCGGCGTCGAAGCCGGCGAGAGTCCCGAGCAGGCCGCGCGCAGGGAGGCGTACGAGGAGGTCGGACTGGTCGTGCCCGAGACCGCGATCGTGGGTCGCCTGAGCGACCTTCCATCGCCGGCGGGGTACGTCGCGACGCCGGTGGTCGCCGAGCTCCGCTGGCCGCAGCCGCTGCGCATCGATCCCGGAGAGGTCGAGGAGGCGTTCACCGTCCCCCTGAGAGACCTGCGCGCTACGCTGCCGCAGACCGAGGTCCGTACCTTCCGCGGAGCGCCGCGGACGCTCCACCGCTACGTGTGGGGCGACCGGGACATCTGGGGGTTCACCGGCAACGTGCTACGCGAGCTGCTCGACGTGCTGGGCGATCCGGGCGAGGAGGGGGACGAACCGTGAAGCGTCGCGACCTGAAGATCGCCGTCGATCGCAAGAAGGTGCGCTTCTCGCCGGGACAGATCGTCGACGGCCTGCAGGCGGCGGGTGCGCTGACCGACGACGCGCTGGCCGTGGCACGGGACGTGGAGCGCGCGCTGCACGAGAGCGGACGGTCGGTGGTGCCGCTGCCCGAGCTGCGCGATCGCGTCGCCCAGCGGACGCGCGAGGCGATCGGCGAGGAGGTGGCGGAGCGCTGGTCGTCGCAGACGCCGCCGTTCGTTCCGATCGTGCTCGAGCGCCAGAGCGGCGAGCCGACGCCGTTCTCGCGGCGCACGTTGGCCGGGTCGCTCGAGAAGCTGGGCCTGGACTTCAAGGAAGCGTGGTCGCTCGCGCAGCAGGTCGAGCAGGGCATCCGCGCGGAGGGTCTGGACCGCATCGGCGAGGGCGAGCTTCCGCAGCGCGTCGCGCTGGCGCTCGAAGCCCGCTACGGGCGAGAGCAGCGGATCCGCTACGAAGCGACCCTGGCGCGCCCTTCGGACCTGATGGTCATCGAGCCCGACGGCTCGGAGATGCCGTACTCGCGGGGCATCCTGGCGCGCTCGCTCACGTCGATCGGATTGGCGCCCGAGCTCGCCCACCACCTCGCCAAGCGGGTCGAGGAGGCGCTCTGGCGCGAGGGGGGCGGGACCGTGGACCGGTCCGTCGTCCGGCGGACCGTGCACCGGCTGCTGGTGGAGGAGGCCGGCGAGGAGTTCGCACGGCGCTACGACCTGATGCGCGTGGTGCGCCGGCCCGAGCGCCCGATCGTCGTCATGGTGGGCGGAACCGCCGGGGTCGGCAAGTCCGAGCTCGCGGCCGAGCTCGCCTATCGCCTGGGCGTCGTCCGGGTCGTGTCCAGCGACGCCGTCCGGCAAGCGCTGCGCTCGTTGATCGGGCCCGATCTGGCGCCGGTCCTTCACGCGTCGAGCTACACCGCCTGGATGGCGGAGCTGCTTCCGGCCGAGCGCTCGCGCGCGAAGCCCAAGCGCAAGCGCGTGATCCGCGGGTTCCAGTCGCAGGTGTTGCAGCTGGGCACGGCGCTCGAGGCGATCGCGGACCGAAACGTGACCGAGGGGACGTCCTTGGTGCTGGAGGGGATCCACGTCGTGCCGGGCGTCAGCCCCGCCCGCGTGGAGGGCGCGATCGTCGTCGAGCTGATGCTGGCGGTCGAGGACGAGGAGGTGCACCGCACGCGGTTCGCGACGCGCGAGGGGAGGACGGGTGCGCGCCGTCCGCAAGCGGGCTACCTGGAGCACTTCGAGGAGATCCGTCTCTTGCAGGGCTGGCTCGTCCGTCGTGCGCATGCGGCGGGTGCGCCGGTCGTGGACGTGACCGACCTCGACGACGCGGTGGAGCGCGCCGTGGAGCACGTTCTCGAGGCGGTCCTGGCGCAGAGCGAGCGGGACGCGCGTGCATCGGCCGAGGCCGCCCCTTCGCCCGGAGAGGCTTCCTGAGCGGATGCGGCCCCCCGTCCGGGCGCCGGCCTGTGGCGTCGGCCTATGGAGAATGCCATGACCCGCGTCGGGCGCCCCGCGTAGACTGCCCCAGGAGGAGATCCATGACCCAAGCGCCCGCCGAGCAGGCCGCTGCGCCCTCGATCCGGACCGAAGGGCTGGGCAAGCGCTACGGTCGCCGGCCGATCGTTCGCGATCTCACGTTCCACGTCTCGCCCGGCGAGGTGTACGCCTTGGTGGGCCCGAACGGTGCCGGCAAGACCACCGTGATCCGCCTGGTGTCGGGTTTGGCGTTCCCGACCGAGGGCACCGTCACGATGCTCGGCAAGGATCCTCAGCAGCATCCCGAGGTCCGTCGCAGGCTGGGCGCCGTCGTCGAAGCGCCCGCCGCGTTCTATCCGTACCTGAGCGGGCGCGCGAACCTGCGGCTCCACGCCCGGCTCGCGGGCGGCGTCGCGGACGAGCGGATCGAGGAGTTGCTGGAGCTCATGGAGCTCGGTCCGGCGGCGGACCGCAAGGTGGGCGTCTACAGCCTCGGCATGCGCCAGCGGCTGGGCGTCGCAGGCGCGTTGTTGACGCGCCCGGACGTGCTGATCCTGGACGAGCCGGCCAGCGGGATGGATCCGTTGTCGCTGCATCTCGTGCACCGCGTGCTGCGCAACGCCGCAGGGCGGGGCTCGGCGGTGCTGCTCTCCACGCACCATCTCGACGAGGTCGCCGCGTACTGCAACCGCGTCGGCATCATGGAGGAGGGCGCGCTGATCGACGAGGTCGACCTCGACCGTCGGCGCGACCGTCACAGGGCGCGCGTGGACGATCCGCAGGCAGCCCGCAGCGCGCTGCAGGCGCAGCCGTGGATCCAGGAGGCGTTCCTCCGCGCCGGACAGGTGATCTTCCACCTGACCGAGCCCGCGGCCCTGAACCGGGTCGCGCCACTGCTGGTGGAGCACGGCGTGGGATTGCAGGAGCTGACGGCCGACGTGTTCGATCTTCGCGCCTACTACCGCGAGCGGGTTTCCGCCGAGCGCCTGAAGCGGACCGGCGTCGAGATCGCTCCGGAGATCGGACGGCCCGGCACCTCGGCTGGCGACGTGCCCAGCGAGGAGCGTCCGTCGTGAGCGCCCTGTTGCGGATGGAGGCGGGCAAGCTGTTCCGCCTGTCCAGCGTGCGCGCAGCGCTGGTGTTGTTGCTGGTGTTCCCTGCGCTGTGGGCGTACGCGCCGGGGATCTTCGAGGTGTACGGCTTCTTCCTCGTCTCCGGGTTCCAGGTGCCCGCGCTCAGCCTGCTGTCGTCGATGGAGTTCCTGATGCCGCTGCTCGTGGCGATCATCGCCGCGGAGCTCGTCGGGATCGAGGCGATGCACGGGACCTTGCCGACGGTGCTGCTCCGACCGGTGACGCGCTCGTCCTGGCTGCTGGCGAAGCTGCTCGTGCTCACCGTGCTGCCGTTCCTGGTGATGGCGTACTTCCTGATCGCATCGCTGGCGGCGGGCGTGCCGTACGGATTCGACGCGTTCGTGGGCGGAACCGGACTCGGCGAGGGCGGCCTCATCGGACAGGGCACGATGCTGCCGGTGGACGCCGCTCGCGAGCTCGTGGGGGCGTATCTGCTGGCCGCGATCGCGCTGATCCCGGTGGCGTTGCTGTCGGTGTTGGCGACGGTGGTGACCATGAACGCGGCCAGCGGCGCGCTCGCGACGCTGGCCGTCCTGATCGTGATGCAGCTGCTGGTCGTGTTTCCCTCGCTGGAGCCGTTCCTGCTGACGCGGCATCTGTCGGCCTACACCGATCCCGTGGCCAGCGTGGGCTGGGTCGTGACGCTGATCGCCCTGTACTCCGCCGCGTTCGCGGCGGCGGCCGTCGTCCTGTTCGAGCGCAAGGATTTCTGAGCGGTGTCGCTGGGAGGCTGGACCGGCTCCGTCGGTGGATGGGCGGTCGATCGCTCGCGACGGACCTTGGCGGTGGCGATGCTCGCCTGGATGGTCGCGTCGAGCGCGATCGTCGCGCTGGCGCAGGGCGGCCTGGTTCCCTACACCGTGCAGGTCGCCGCGCTGAGCGACGCGGAGGCCGCGATCGAGCTCTCGGGCCGGCTGCTGCGCGACGGCTTTCCCGCCTACGTGGTTCGCGCGGAGGGCGCGGCCGGCTCGGTGTTCCGCGTTCGCGTGGCGGCGTTCGGTGATCGGGCGAGCGCGGACCGCTATGCACGGGCCATGAGCGACCGCGTGGGCGGCGAGCCGCGGCCGGCGCTGGCCGAGGCGATCCCGGCAGGCATCCTTCCCTTGGCGCCGACGCGCTGGGTCAGGATCGCCGCGGAGGAGCGCGCGGTCGTGTTGGCGTGGGGCGACGACGACGTGGCGGTCCGCATCGGCCCGGCGGACGGCGTGGCCGAGTATCGGACGTTGGCCGGCGGGGCGTCGTTCGAGGCGTGGTGGGCACGCCCGCTGGAAGACGGTCGGCGCGAGGAGATCGTCGCGTTGCCGCTCGACGCGGGCGACGCCCAAGGCGACGATCCGACGGTGCAGGACGCGCTGTTCCGTCAGCGGGTCCGACTCGTCGCGGAGCGGAGCGGCCTCGATCCGGGCGTGCTCGAAGAGGAGGCCGTTCGGGGCGAGCCGGGCGAGCGTCGGCTGGTCGCATGGCGGACGACGGGCGCGGAAGGCGGCGGCGAGCCCATCGTGTCCGGCGTCGCGCGCGCCGGCGCGGAGCCGACCTCGCGCGAGGAGGACGATTGGCTGGGCGGCGTTCCGCCCCGGGCGAGCGAGGTGCTCCTGAAGGTGAGCCCTGGATCGTCCGGATCGTCGGTGGACGCCGTGGACGCCGCGGACGCCGCGGTGGCGGGCGGCTCGTGGATCGCCCGAGCGGACGGCGCGTGGACGGTGCTCGAGGTCGACGGAACGACGTGGCGCGCCTTGGTCGGCGCGCCACGCGGCGGTCACGAGGATCTGTTGGTGCTGTGGGTCGAGGGCGGGTTCGAGCTGGTTCGGCTCGCGCCTCGCTGAGCGCCGCTCGGCGGGCTCAGTCGCTCGCGGCTGCGGCGATCGCCTCGGCGGGCTCTCGCTCGGCCAGCCAGCGCTCGGCGGTCATCGCCGCGCGCGTTCCGGCGCCGACCGAGGTGCCGAGCTGACGGTAGATCTCGTCGGCGACGTCGCCTGCTGCGAAGATGCCCTCGACCGACGTGAAGATCTCGTCGTGGACCTCCACGTAGCCGCTCTCGCGGAGCTTCACGACGTCCCGCAGGAACTCCGTGTTCGGGGTGTGGCCGATGTAGACGAACACGCCGTCGGTCGGAATGACCGTCTCGCTTCCGTCGATCACGTCGCGGGCGCGGACGGCGCTGACCATGTCGTCCTCGCCGATGATCTCGTCGACGACGGTATTCCACACCCAGCGCATCTTCGGGTTGGCGAACGCCCGTTCCTGGGCCGCTTTGTTCGCCCTGAGCTCGTCGCGACGATGGATCACGACGACCTCGTCGGCGAACTTGGTGAGGAACATCCCCTCCTCGATCGCGGCGTCGCCGCCGCCGACCACCACGACCTTCTTGCCGCGGTAGAAGAAGCCGTCGCAGGTGGCGCAGGTCGAGACGCCACGACCGTAGAACGTGTCCTCGCCCGGTACGCCCAGGCGTCGCGGATTCGCTCCCGTCGCCAGAATCACCGCCCGTGCCCGATAGTCGGCCTCGTAGCCGTGCACGACGAACCCGTGGTAGGCGTCCCCGGACAGCCCCTCGACCTCCTCCATCACGATGCGCGCGCCGAACTTCTCGGCCTGCTTGACCATGCGCTGCGACAGCTCCGGGCCAGGGACGGCCTCGTCGAAACCGGGGTAGTTCTCGACCTCTTCGGTCTGGGCGATCTGGCCGCCGGGCAGGCCTTTCTCGAGGATGAGGGTGTCGAGCTGCCCTCGACCCGCGTAGATGCCCGCGGTAAGGCCGGCGGGTCCTCCACCGATGATCGCTACGTCCGTCGTGACCGTCTTCCGTGCCATGAAGCCTCCTTCGACTGCCGTGCATGCTAGCACCGGTACCCGCGTCCGCTACGTCAAATCAGATACCGGGAGGGGGTATCGCACGAACGGTGGGCGGAACGGCGGCCCGCACCGTGACGAACGATCGGCCGGTGCCTTGGCCGGGACGGGTACGATGCCGGCATGAGTCGCCCCGACCGCATCTTCGGATTCGACCTCGAGCTCGTGCCCGCCTCCCGGGCGGCGTTGCCGCTGACCGATCTCACGATCCGCCGCGGCTACGGAGCGTTCGACTTCCTCCGGGTGGTGGACGGCGTTCCGCTGTTCGTGGACGACCATCTCGCGCGCCTCGAGCGTACCGCCGAGCTCCTCGGCCTGGTTCCCAGACCGTCGACCGAGACGATCGCTGGGCACGTCGGGGACGTCATCGCCGCGAACGGGCACGGAACGTTCGGCCTTCAGCTGTTCCTCACCGGAGGCGATCCGCTCGACGGGTTCCATCCCGGCACGCCGCGCACGCTGGTGCTCGTCGTCGACCTTCCCGCCTACCCCGACGCGTACTACCGCGACGGCGTCACGCTGCTGCCGTACCGCTTCGAGCGGGACCTTCCGGAGGCGAAGACGACGAACTACTTCACCGCCGTCCGGCACGCCCGCGAGCTCGAGGCGGCCGGGGCGGCCGACGTCCTCTACCACGACGGTCGGCGCGTGCTCGAGACGACGCGCTGCAACCTGTTCGTCGCCACCGAGGAGGGGACCCTGCTCACGCCCGCACGCGGGGTGCTCGAAGGCATCACCCGGATGCACATGCTGAGGGCGCTCGAGGGCGAGATCGCCGTCGACGTCCGCGACGTGGGTCTCGACGAGCTGAAGCGGGCCCCCGAGGCGTTCCTCACCAGCACCACGAAAGGCGTGATGCCTGTGGTTCGCGTCGGGGACGACACCGTCGGTGCCGGCCGGCCGGGACCGGTCACCCGCCGAGCGGCCGCGGCGTTCGAGCGCCACCGCGCGGCCTGGCTCGCGTCCCACGCCAGAGGCCGGGCCGAGGCCGCGACGACGTCGGCGTAAGAATCCCGTGACGATCTCCGTGGCACACTCCGTGTACCTGCACGACGGCGGTCCGTCGCGCGGGCCCTCCGTCGTACCCATAGGAAACTTCTCACGTGCGCCGGTCGCGGGCGGGCCTATCCTCATGTCAGGAAGGGACGTGGGGAACGAGGTTCGAGCGGTCGCGGGCGCGTTCACCGGTTGGGAGGCCGGGCGCCCGCGGACCAGCTCCGCCCGCGCGCAGTGATGATGACCGAGTCGAACGGACGTCCTCGGCGAGCGCCGCACGACGGTGTGTTGGCCCTCGTCACGAGCCTCTTCGGAGACGAGTGCTACACGCTGTCCGACCTCCGTGAGGTCGGTCAGCCGATCGTTCATGCCAGCGAAGCGTTCGCGCGCTTCTCCGGCTACGGCGCCGACGAGGTCCGCGGGCGCAGCCTCGCGTTCCTTCAACGCGACGACGGCGATCAGGACGGCCTCGCCCAGATGCGTGAAGCGATCGCGGAAGGTCGACCGTGCACGGTCGTGGTGCGGAACTACCGCAGCGACGGCAGCCTGTTCTTCAACGAGCAGCGTCACTACCCCCTTCGTGACGAGCAAGGACGCGTCACGCATCTCGTCAGCGTGCAGCGCGACGTCAGCGACCGCATGCACGCCTTGGGCGTGGTGGACGCGGGCGACCGCATCGGCCGCAGCGGTCAGGGCGGCTTCTTCGGCTACAGCGTGCTGCTCAGGCCCGACCGGGAGCCACAGCTGCTCTGGGTCGGGGACGCGGTGGTGCATTTGAGCGGCTTTCAGGCGCCCGAGCTGCTCGACGAAGGTGCGGGCTCGTGGGTGCACCCGGACGACCGCGAGGCGTTCCGCGAGGCGCAGATCCTCAGACGGTCCGAGCGAAGCCATCGCGTGCGCTACCGGCTGGTCACGCGCGACGGCCGGGTCCGGTGGGTCGAGGACCACGGTCAGCGGAGCTGGAGCAACGCGGAGGCTCACGCCGTGGCGGTCCACGCGCTGGTACGCGACGTCACCTCGGAGCGGCGCTCGCGCTCGGAGCTCTGGCACGTCGAGAACGTGGACGCGCTGACCGGCCTCCCCAACGAGCGGCGGTTCCGCGACCGGCTCGAGCAGGCGGTCGAGCGCGCGCGCGGCGACGGCACGGGGACCGTCCTGGCCCTGTTCGACCTCGACGCGTTCACCTTCGTCAACGAGACCATCGGCCGCACCCAAGGCGACCGGCTGCTTCAGGAGGTCGCCAACCGCTTGCGCCGCCTGACGTCGAGCAGCGACGTCCTGGCCCGGCTCGAAGGCGACCGCTTCGGCGTCGCCTGGTCGCACGTGAACACGCCGGAGGAGATCGTGCCGCTGCTGCGCACGGTGCAGGATCGCCTTTCCGAGCCGGTCGGCTGGGCGGGCGGCGACATGCGGCTGTCCGTCAGCGCCGGCCTGGCCCGCGTGGGCGGCGACGAGGGCGGATCGGACGTCGTCTCGGTCCATCCCGCGGAGGGCGTCGAGCGATGGCTCGCGGACGCCGAGCGTGCGCTGGAGCGCAGCAAGCTCGAACGGCCCGGCGACGCGACCTTCGCGGGTGCCGGCGACGACGCGCGGTTCTGGACGCGTCGCGACAACGAGAACGAGATCCGCGCCGCGCTGGCGCGCGACGAGCTCGTCCTGCACTACCAGCCGCGGGTCGATCTGCGTACCGGCGCGCTGACCGGCGTAGAGGCGCTCGTCCGTTGGCTGCATCCGCGGGAGGGCTTGCTGAAGCCGAAGTCGTTCCTGCCCTCGCTCGAGGTGGCGAGGCTCGATCCCGATCTGTTCCGCTGGGTGTTGCGCCGGGCCATGACGCAGGCCGCGACCTGGCGCCTGGCGGGCCGGCCGTGCCGCGTCGCGGTGAACGTGGGCCGACAGACGTTGGAGCATCCCGACTTCGCCCGCTGGGTCCGTGAGGAGCTCGAGCGGCTCGATCTGAACCCCGCGCTGCTGGAGATCGAGCTCACAGAGGGGACGCCGATGGAGGTGTTCGAGCGCCACGTGTCGGTGCTTCGCGAGCTGAGATCCCGGGGCGTGCGGATCAGCCTCGACGACTTCGGCGTGATGCACGCCTCGCTGGCGCAGCTCCAGAAGCTCCCGCTGGACGGACTGAAGATCGACAAGCGGTTCGTGGACCGCCTGGTGGACGGGACGCGCGGCGATCGCGAGATGGTGCGTGCGATCGTGGCGATCGGCCGCAGCCTGGGCCTCACCGTCGTGGCCGAGGGCGTCGAGACGGACGAACAGCGCGACGCGCTCCAGCAGCTGCACTGCGACGAGGTGCAAGGCTTCCTGTACGGTCAAGCCGTGCCGGCCGACTACGCGTTGCAGATGCCGCTCTCCGCGGACTGATCCCCTCGGGACCGACCCGCGGGAGAACGAGGCGCGGCGGACCGACCCCCGGTGGACGGAACGCCCGCGGGCCGAGACCGGTCCTGAAGGGAGGCGCACGCCACGCGACGTGCGTGGCGTGGCGGGTACCATCCGTTCCATGCCGACCGCCAGCTCGCCGACGAACGACAACCCGCTCCTTCGCGACCAGGACCGCATTCCGTTCGACGAGCTCCACGCCGATCACGTCGCGCCCGGTCTGAGGGCCGCCCTGACCGAGGCGGAGGCGACGCTCGACCGAATCCGTACCACGACCCCTCCCTACCGCTGGGACGACCTGCTGGGCGCGATCGATCGGGCCGAGGCGCGCATGGCCAGAACGGTCGCGATCGTGTCGCACCTGAACTCGGTGCGTCAGGATCCCGCCGTGCGCGAAGCGTGGAGCGAGATCCTGCCGGAGCTCGCCGCGTTCGAGGCGAGGCAGCGGAGCGACCCGGAGGTGTACCGGGTGCTCTCCGCGTACGCGGACACCGACGAGGCGACGCGCCTGCCGCCCGAGCGCGCCCGCTTCCTGGAGCTGACGCTCGATTCGATGCGGCGCGCGGGCGCCGGACTCGATCAGGCGTCGCGAGCCCGAGCGGAGGCGATCCAGAGCGAGCTGGCCGCCCTCGCCAACACCTTCCAGAACAACCTCCTCGACGGCACGAACGCGTTCGCGATGGACGTCGAGGACGCCTCGCGCCTCGCCGGCGTGCCCGCCTCGGCGCTGCGGCGGGCGCGCGCCGCGGCCGAGGCGGCGAACGTCCCAGGCTGGCGGTTCACGCTTCACCAGCCGTCGTACCTTGCGATCGCCGACCACGCCGCCGACCGCGACCTCCGAAAGACGATGCACGACGCGTACCAGGCGCGTGGAATCGGTGAGGGACGCGACAATCGCGAGCTGATTCCGCGGATTCTGGAGCTTCGCCGCGAGCTGGCGGGGCGGCTGGGCTACGCCGACTGGGCCGATCTTCAGACCGAGCCGCGCATGGCGCGAAGGGGGGCGACCGCCCAGGCGTTCGAGCGCGACCTGTGGCAGCGTGTGCGGCCCCACTTCCAGCGCGAGATCGAGGAGCTCGAGGCGTTCGCGCGTGACGAGCTGGGACTCGACCGCCTGGAGCCGTGGGACGTGCGGTTCGCCTTCGAGCGCCTGCGTTCCGCACGCTTCGATCTGAACGACGAGGAGCTCCGCCCCTGGTTCCCGATGGACCGGGTCCAGAACGGCATGTTCGAGATGGCCCAGCGACTGTTCGGCGTCGAGATCCGGCCAGCTGGAGCGGACGGGGCGTGGCATCCCGACGTGGAGGTCTACGACGTCGTCGACGTGGACGGGCGGCGCATCGGGACGTTCTACACCGACTGGTACCCGCGCGAGGACAAGCGCGGGGGGGCGTGGATGATGCCGCTCGCGGGCGGCGGTCCCACCGCGGAGGGGTTCGAGCCGCACCTCGGCGCGATCTCCGGCAACCTCACCCCGCCCGAGGGCGACAGGCCGGCGCTGTTGACCCACGACGAGGCCGCCACCGTGTTCCACGAGTTCGGGCACCTGCTCCACCACCTGCTCTCGACCGTCGAGATCCGCTCTCTGGGCGGCACGAACGTGCCGTGGGACTTCGTCGAGCTTCCCAGCCAGATCCTCGAGAACTGGCTGTGGGAGGACGAGGCGCTGGTCCGGATCGCGCGTCACGTCGACGACGGCACACCGCTGTCCGAGGAGGTCCGCGCGCGCATGCGGGAGGCCCGCACCTTCGGCGCCGCGCATCACATGGCGCGCCAGCTGAGCTTCGGGACGGTCGACCTGGCGTTGCACGTCGACTACGACCCCGGCGCCGGCGAGGATCCCGTCGACTTCGGGCGGGCGGTGCTCGCACCCTTCCAGATCCGTGCCGACGCCGTCTCCGACGGCTTCCTGCCCGCCTTCTCGCACATCTTCGCGGGAGGCTACGCCGCAGGCTACTACTCGTACCTGTGGAGCGAGATGCTCGACGCCGACGCGTTCTCGCGCTTTCGTGACGAGGGGATCTACGACCCGGCCGTCGGCGAGGCGTTCCGCAGCACGGTCCTCGCTCGAGGGAACTCCGCGCCGCCCGAGTCGCTCATTCGCGCGTTCCTGGGCCGCGATCCCGATCCCGAGGCGCTGCTGGTCCGTAACCTCGGGCTGACGGCACGGTAGGCCGTTCGGGCCGAGCGAACGAGCGGTGCGCGCAGCGGGTCGCTAGGACGCCTCACCACCAGCCCGCCTCGGCGGCGGAGGCCAGCAGGCGCGGACCTTTGGCGTAGCCGGCCAGGCCGTCGCGCTGCCCCCGAACGATCAGCCAGCGCTCGTAGGCGGACCAGAGAAGGCGCGCAGGCGCGTCCCAGCGCGTCGCGACCGCCGCCTGCAGCGCTCCCAGATCGGCGTGGGCACGGGGCGGCAAGGGGGTCGCCCGCCGAGACGCGGCGGGCAGCGATGCCCACGCGCGCAGCGCGGAGGCGTAGCGCGCGTGCGGATGGTCGGCGCGGATCCCGGCGAGCAGGCCGACGAGCTCGGCTCCGGCTTCGCTCTCGTAGCCGGCCAGGTGGGCCGCCTCGTGGGCGCCGGTCGCCACCTGCGCCCAAGGCGGAAGCGCGCCGTCCACGTGCGCTTCGAGCGTCCACGGCGACACCACGCCACCGACGCCCAGCGGACCCAGGATCCCGGCACGCACGACCTTGGGCGCCACGGGCAGGCGCACGCCGGGTGCGAACGTCGCGAGCGACCTGGTCACCGAGGCGTGGGCCGCCGACGCGTCGTATTCGTTCGTCGGCACGTCGCGACGCACGATCGCGGCGAGCTTCGCAGCGACCTGCGCCAGCTCGGCCAGCTCGCCGGGGGTGGCCGGCGACCCGGGCGACCCCGGCGCCGAGCGAAGCCCCAGACGCGACTCGACCGGCGGCCGCGTCGCGTGCAGGCCCCACGACGCCTCGAATCCGACGCCGACGAGGAGCGTGACGCCGATCAGTCGCGTCCAGGTGCGGACACGCCTCGGTGCGCGCACGATCGAGACCACGAGCACGCCCAGCAGCGCCGCGGCGAGCAGCGGCGTCCACGGCCACGGCGCGCGCTCCGTCGCCGGAACGATCGTCGCGGTCCACGCGGGGTAGAAGCGGCTCGACCAGGCGCTCGGACCGCTCGGATGGAGCGCCACGGCCGCGACGCCCGCCGCCGCGGCCACGCCGACGAACAGGAGCCGCGAGATCCGACTCACCTCGGCCTCGACCCCACGGTCGGGCGCGCCGCGGTCGCAGCAGCGTCGGTGGCGGAGCGACCATCGTCGCGTCCGGTCGGCTGCGACGCGAGCGTGGCGCGGCCTTCGTCCTGGAACGTCCCGAACCCCTGCGACCGCTCCCATGCCCGACGCGTCGCGACCCACCAGTCGGCGTCGAGCGCTTCGAACGGAGCCGGGGGCGGACCACGCCCGGCGCGCGTCTGCACCGCCGTCGGCGCGAGCACCGGGAAGATGAGCGCCAGGCAGGCGCCGAGCGCACGCGCGCGAGCCCACGGTAGCCAGGCCGCCCGCTCCGGGTCGGGCAGCATCAGGTGGACGACGTCGTCCACGCGCCTGAGTCGTGGCAGCGACGGCCAGTCGCTCGCGCAGAACGAGAGCCCCTCGTCGCTCGCGTCGGCGTGCAGCGTGAGCGGCGGCTCGAGCGCCCGGTAGCGCGGTGCGGGCTGCGGCAGCGCCGCGTCGTACGCCGACATCCGGGCCGTGACCAGCTCGCGCGAGCGCGCCTCCAACCGTTCGAGCTCGCGCTCCGTGAGTCGCGTGGGGTCTTCGAGGCGCGCCTCGATCTCGGCTTGCTCGTCCTCGAGCTCGACGACGTCGGGCTCGATGCGCCCGCCGTGGGAGCGGGGGCGGGGACCCGTGGCAAGCGCTGGCGGCCCGGCGTCTCGCCGCCGACGGCCGTGCAGCCAACCGTCGACGCCGCCGCGCCACGCCACGAGCGCGCCGCCTCGCACGCTGCGGACCTCGTCGCCCACGGCGTCCGCGAGACGCAGATCGTGCGTCGCCAGGACGACCGTGGTGCGCGTCTCGGCGAGCGCCTGTTCCAGCAGCTCGATCGCTTCGATGTCCAGGTCGTTCTCCGGCTCGTCCAGCAGGACGACGTCGGGCTCGGACGCGATCAGCAGCGCCAGCGCGGCACGCGCCCGCTCGCCGCCCGACAGCTCGTGCACCGGTGCGGCCCAGCGGTCGCGAGGCAGCCGCACCAGCGCGAGCAGGGATGCGACCCGGGCGGTCGTGACCCAGGCGGCCAGCTGCGACGCCACGTCGCTGGGCGCCAGACCGCGCGTGCGGGCGTCCCACCAGTGCAGGCGCGCGCCGGGGCGCAGCCACACGCGTGCTTCGGGCCGATCCGAGCGGATCTCCGCCGCCAGCATGGCCAGCAGCGTCGACTTGCCACTGCCGTTCGGCCCGAGCAGGACCAGTTTCTCGCCGGCGTCGAGGCCCAGTGCGACGTCGTCGAACAGCCCCGTTCGCGAAAGGTGCTCGGCCCTCAGAAGCGGCCCGGTCCGTCCGTCCTTCGGTGCGAGCGTCCCGTCGGGCAGCGGCCGGCTGGGGACGGCTGGCGCCGTGCGGTGCGAGGGCTCGAACGCGTCGGCGTCCGCGGTCGTTGCGTCCATCCGCGCCGCCCGTCGGCTCAGCGCTCGCGCCGCCGCGGCACGCGTGGGCGAGCCGTGCCGGCGCGCCTGCTCCGCCGCCGCCCTCAGCCGCGAGGCTTCGCGTTCACGGGCGCGGAGCTGCTTCGCCGCGCTGCGGCGCAGCACGCCGCGCCGCTCGCGGTCGCGATCGAACGGGATCCGGGTGGTCTCCAAGCGACCGTTCGCGACGCGCGCGCTGGCGTTCGAGACGCGCGCGAGCAGCTCGCGGTCGTGGCTCGCGACGACCAGCGCGACGTCGCCGGGAAGCCCGACGAGCCTGTCGGCCAGCCAGCGCCTGGCGGTCGCGTCCAAGCCGTTCGTCGGCTCGTCGAGCAGGAGCAGCTCCGGGCGTTCGGCCAGCGCGAGCGCCAACGCGACGCGACGCCGCTCGCCGCTGGACAGCCCGGCGAGCGGCGTGTCCGCAGGGCGACCGGGCAGAAGACGGTCGAGCTCGCGCCGCAGCCGCGCCTCGGCTCGGTAGCCGCCCGTTCGCTCGAACGCTTCCTGAAGCGCGCCGTACCGCGTCAGGTCGCCGGCGCCGTCGGCCAGGCGTCGCTCCTCGGCGCGGACGGCGGCCTCGGCCTCGCGAACACGGCTCAGCCCGGCCTCGATCACCTCGCTCAACGTCTCCACGGCCGGCAGGCGGGCACGCTGGTCGACGAGCGTCAGGCGTAGGCCCGGTGCTCGCCGGACCGTGCCGTCGTCGGGCCAGAGCGCGCCGCTGGCCAGCGCGAGCAACGACGACTTGCCCGCGCCGTTGGGACCCCAGAGGGCCCAGCGCTCCCCTCGCCGAACGATCCACGACGCGCCGCTCAGCACGGCGCGATCGCCGGCCGCCAGTCGCGCTCCCTCGAGGCGAACGAGCTCCTCCACGAGCCTCAGGATACGCGTGGGCGCCGGGCGGTTCCGTAGGCCGCGAGCGGCGTGGACCACGGTCGTCGGGGGTTCGCCGCCGTACCCTTCGGGCATGACCCACGAGCCGGTCGACGTCGCCCGCCTCCACGTTCTCAACGACGCACCGGTGCGCGCGGACGGGCGGTACGTCCTGTACTGGATGCAGCGCTCGCAGCGGACGGTCGAGAACCCGGCGCTGGAGCACGCGCTCGACGAAGCGAACCGTCTGGACCTGCCGCTCCTGGTGACGTTCGGTTTGGACGAGACGTATCCGGGCGCGAATCTCCGTCACATGGCGTACCTCGTCGAGGGCCTCGCCGACGTGGCGGACGCGCTCCGAGAGCGAGGCGTGGCGTTCGCGCCGCGATTCGGGGCGCCGCCCGAGGTGGCGCTGCGCCTCGCCGCGGACGCCGCCCTGGTGGTGTGCGACCGCGGCTATCTGCGCCATCACCGTTCGTGGCGCCGCCGCGTGGCGGCCGAGGCGGGCGTTCGCGTCGTCCGGGTCGAGGGGGACGTCGTCGTGCCGACCGAGCTGGCGAGCGACAAGCGCGAATACGCGGCGCGGACGATCCGACCGAAGCTCTGGCGCCACGTCGAGCGGTTCCTGGTCGAGACGCCGGCCAGGGAGCCGCGTCGCCGCGATCCGGGCCTCGATCCGCACGACGGCCTGCCTCGCGTCGAGCCGCGGGACCTCGCGGGGACGCTCGCGCAGCTGGACGTCGATCGCTCCGTCGGTCCCGTCGCGCGCTTCCGGGGCGGCCCGGTGGCCGCCGAGCGGGCGTTCGAGCGGTTCCTGGCCGACCGCTTCGCCCGCTACGCCCAGCATCGCGACCAGCCGCAGACGGACGACGTCAGCCACCTCTCCAAGCCGCTCCACTTCGGTCACCTCTCGCCGGTGACGGCCGCCCTGCGCGCACGCGAGGCCGCTCCCGGCGGCGAGGCGCTGGACGCGTTCCTGGAGGAGCTGATCGTGCGGCGCGAGCTGGCGGTGAACTTCGTGCTCCACGCCGAGGACGACTACGACCGTTACGAGACGTTGCCGTCGTGGGCGCGCGCCACGCTGGACGAGCATCGTGACGACGCCCGCGACTACGTGTACGACGATGCGACGTTCGAGAACGCGGAGACGCACGATCCGTACTGGAACGCCGCGATGCGCGAGATGCGGGCCACAGGCTACATGCACAACTACATGCGCATGTACTGGGGCAAGAAGATCCTGGAGTGGAGCGCCCAACCCGAGGAGGCGTTCGAGCGGGCGCGGCGGCTGAACGATCGCTGGTTCCTGGACGGCCGCGACCCCAACAGCTACGCGGGCGTGGCCTGGTGCTTCGGGCTGCACGATCGCGCCTGGGCCGAGCGCGCCGTGTACGGCAAGGTTCGCTACATGAACGCGAACGGGCTCCGCCGCAAGGCCGATCCGGACGCGTACGTCGCCAAGGTCGAGGAGCTCGAGATCGAGGAGGAAGAGGCCGACCGCGGGCGGTTCGGAGCGACGGAGCGGCCGGGCCGAGACGGGTAGACTCGATGACCGTGAAACGGTTCACGGTCCGCGGCACCAACGTCGGGTTCGTGTGCGTCCACTGCGGATGCGAGGTGCTTCCGTTGGCGAACGGGTCGGTGCGCAACCACTGCCCCGCCTGCCTGTGGTCGCTGCACGTCGACGTGGATCCCGGTGATCGGGCCTCGGACTGCGGTGGCGACCTCGAGCCGGTCGGGGCCGAGCACGCGCCGAAGAAGGGCTGGGTGATCGTGTCGCGCTGCCGAACGTGCGGCGCCGAGCGCCGTAACCGCGCCGCCCTCGACGACCCGCGACAACCCGACGACCTCGACCGGATCATCGACCTGACCGTCGACCCTCTGCGGCGTCGCTGACGCCCCGACTGGAGACCGAGCCCTTGCCCTACGCGACAGATCCGGATCCCTCGTTCGACCCGCTTCGCGACCGCCTGTTCGTCGGGGGGTCGGTACGCACCCTGGACGACCGACGCCCGGTCGCGGAGGCCGTCGCGGTGCGCGGCGGTCGCGTGCTGGCCGTCGGGGACGAGGCCGCGGTCCGCGGGCGCGTCGCCCCGGACGCCGAGACCGTCGACGTCGAGGGGGCGGTGCTCACGCCCGGCTTCCATGACGCGCACGTGCACCTAGGGTTCCACGGGCTCGAGCTCTCGCAGGTGCAGCTGGGCGATACCGGCTCGCTCGACGAGGCGCTCGAACGCCTCCGGCTCCAGGCGGCCTCGGTACCTGCGGGAACGTGGCTGCTGGGGACCGGCTTCGCGCTCCAGCGCTGGGGGCTGCGTCACCCCGACCGGGCCGCGCTGGACGCGGTGCTTCCGGACCATCCGGTGCTGCTCCGCTCGCAGGACCACCACAGCGGGCTCGCGAACAGCGCCGCGCTGGAGCGAGCCGGCGTGCACGCGGGTACCGACGATCCGGCGGAAGGCGTGCTGGTGCGCCGTGCCGACGGCTCGCCCAGCGGTCACCTGCTCGAGCGTGCCGTCGAGGTCGTGGCCCGCGCCGTGCCGGCTCCCACGCCCGGGGAGCTGCGCGAGGCGCTGGAGGCGGGCGCGCGCTCGCTCAACTCCTTGGGCGTCACGACGGTGCACCACATGGCGTACGAGCCGGCGGACAACTTCCGGGCTCTGGCCCTCGCTGCCAGCGACGAGGCGTTCCCGGTGCGGGTGTGGGCGTGCCTGCCGCACGAGGAGATCGAGGCCGCCAGCGCGATCGGCCTGGCGACCGGCATCGGGGGCGACCGGTTCGTGCTGGGGGGCGCGAAGCTCTTCGTCGACGGCGCGCTGGGCAGCCTGTCGGCGTGGATGCTGGAGCCGTACCTGGGCGGAGGCGACGTGGGGATCGTGCTGACCGCGCCCGACACGCTGGCCGAGCGCGTGGCGCTGGCGATCGAGGCCGGCCTGACGCCGGTCGGGCACGCGATCGGAGACGCCGCGGTCCGGGCGCTGCTCGACGCCTACCAGGCGACCGAGCCGGCGTGGCGCGCAGCCGGTCTGCTCCCGCGCGTCGAGCATGCGCAGCACGTCCATCGGGACGACGTCGCGCGGCTCGGACGGATGGGCCTGGTGGCGTCGATGCAGCCGCTGCACCTCACCTTCGACGCGCCGACGATCCACGAGCGGCTGCGCGACCGCGAGAGCCGCGCCTATCCGATTCGCTCGCTGGCGGCCTCCGGCGCCGTGCTGGCGTTCGGGAGCGACACGCCGGTCGCGCCGCCCGACCCCGTGGCCAGCCTGCGGGCGGCGATCGATCGGACCGGGCTGGAAGGTCGCACCGTGGCGCCCGGAGAGGCGATCGATGCCGCCACCGCCGTCGCGGCGTACACGACGGGCGCGGCGACGGCGATCGGTCGCGCCGGACGCTCCGGCGTCCTCCGGCGCGGAGCGGACGCCGACCTGGTCGCCTGGAGCGACGACCCCGTCGCCGGGCGGCTCGACGGCCTCGCGGTCCGAACGACGGTGGTCGCTGGAAGGATCGTGTACCGGGCCTGACGACCGGTCGCGCCCGACCCTCCGCCGCGCGTCAGGCGCTCACGCGGAGCTCGCCGACGCGCCCGCCGGCGGGGCGGGTCGCCAGAAACCAGGCGGCCTCGGCCAGGGCGCCCGGCGCGATCCAGGTCGAGGGGTCCGCGTCCGGCATCGCGCGTCGGTTGGCGTCCGTATCGATCGTGCCTTCCGGGATCAGCAGCGAGACGGCGACGCCGTGCGGCTCGACCTCCGCGCGGACCGAGCGGACGTACCCCTCGAGCGCCGCTTTCGACGCGGCGTACGCGCCCAGGTTCCGACCGCCGCGTGCTGCGCCGGCGGAGACGGCCAGCACGCTCCCCGCGCCCCGCGTCACCATGTGGGGGAGGAACGCGCCGGTGAGGTGGACCGCGGTTCGCAGGTTCACGTCGAGCTGCGCCTCGAGGTCCCGGCGCGTGAGCTCCAGCGCCGACGTCGTCGCGAAGCCCCCCGCGACGTTGAGCACGGCGTCGACGCCGCCGAACGCCTCGTTGGCGGCGTCCGCGACGCGGCGGCAGTCGTCCGGGTCGGTCAGGTCGGCCTCCACGACACGGGCGCCCGGGTGCGCCTCGCGCAACGCATCGACGCCCGACCGCGCGGGAAGCACCAGCCGGCATCCCCGGGCTTCGAACGTGGCGGCCAGAACCGAGCCGAGCCCACCCGCCGCGCCGCTGATCACGGCGTGGCGAGGAGCGCGGCCGTAGGAGGGAGCCTCCTCGGCTCCGGAGTCGGGTCGTGTCGTAGCGTCGTTCATGACGTCCTCCCGTCGGCGCAGAGTCTACGTTCGGCGCGTGCCGGCGAACGTTCTCCGGGCTATCCTGCCCGTATGACATCCGCGCCTCACGTCGTCGATCTCACCGCGCTCCTGAACCGGGCGCGGCTCGCCCAGCGCCAGCTTCCGAGCGGTCCGCGAGAGGCGGGCCTGAACGCGGTCGCCGCAGCGCTGCGCGCCGATGCCCGGACGATCCTGGAGGCGAACGCGCTGGACGTCGCGGCCGAGATCGACGCCGGCACGCCGGCTCCGCTGGTCGACCGGCTGCGTCTCGACGAGGAGCGTCTGGAGGCGGTCGCGGCCGCGTGCGAGCAGGTCGCCGCCCTTCCCGATCCGCTCCATCGTGTGGCGCGGGGCTGGCGTCTCGAGGCGGGCTTGGACGTTCGTGAGGTCACGGTGCCGTTCGGCGTCGTCGGCATGATCTACGAGTCGCGCCCCAACGTGACGGTCGACGCCGCGGCGCTGGCGATCAAGGCCGGAAGCGCGGCGGTGCTGCGCGGCAGCGCCTCGGCGCTTCGCAGCAATCGCGCTCTGGTGGCCGCGATGCGCCGCGGGCTGGTCGGGGCCGGCCTTCCCGCCGACGCGGTCCAGCTGATCGACAGTCCTGAGCGGCGCTACGTGACCGAGCTGCTCTCCGCGCGAGGGCGCGTGGACCTGGTGATTCCTCGCGGTGGCGCCTCGCTCATCACGCACGTGGTCGAGACGGCGAAGGTTCCCGTGATCGAGACGGGCGTCGGCAACTGCCACGTGTACGTCCACTCCGACGCGGACCTGGCGTCGGCCGCGGCGATCGTCCGGAACGCGAAGGTCCAGCGTCCGGGCGTATGCAACGCGGCCGAGACGCTGCTCGTGGACGTGGAGGTGGCCGCCGCCTTCCTGCCGCGCGTGGCCGACGCGTTGCGCACCGACGGGGTCCGCCTGCGTGGCTGCGAGCGGGCCCGCGCCGTCGTCGAGATGGAGCCGGCCGGCGACGACGACTGGGCGGAGGAGTACCTGGACCTGATCCTCGCGGTGCGCGTCGTCGACGGCGTCGACGACGCGATCGAGCACATCGACCGATGGGGAAGCGGTCATAGCGAGGCGATCGTGACGGCCTCGCGAGAGGCGGCCAGGACGTTCCAGGAGCGCGTGGACGCCGCCGCGGTGTACGTGAACGCCTCGACGCGCTTCACGGACGGTTTCGTGTTCGGCTTCGGCGCCGAGATCGGGATCAGCACCCAGAAGCTGCACGCTCGCGGACCGATGGGCCTCGAGCATCTCGTCACCCGGAAGTACCTCGTCGACGGCGACGGCCAGGTCCGCGGCTGAGCCGCGGCCAGCGACCGGCGGAGCCGCCCGTCCAGAGGACCGTCCAATCGCCCGCCGGGCGACCCGCGAGGCCCGGGTTCGACGCAAGGTTTGTCCCGTCCAGGACGGCAGGAATCGTTTGACGACCTGGGCGTGTCCAGGGTATGATCCAAGGGTTCGAGCGCGGGGCGACGTCGCGACGAGCGCAGGATCCGCAGGGGCGATCGTTCCGATGGCACACGCCGTGCGACACGCCGATGCGACCACGCCCCTTCGCCGTCCTGTCCAGCATTCGCACCGTCGTGAGGCACGTCTTCGCACCGTGCGAAGGCCCGGGCGACGGCGCGCGCCGAGCGAGCAGTCGGTGGCGAAGCCACCGACGGGGAGGCACCGTTGAGCGACTACACCGCTGAGAGCATCAAGGTCCTGAAGGGCCTCGAAGGCGTCCGAAAGCGTCCCGCCATGTACGTCCAGGGCGGTACCGGCACCGACGGCTACCACCAGCTCCTCACCGAGATCATCGACAACGCCATCGACGAGGCGCTCGCCGGCTACGCCGAGACGGTCGAGGTGGCGCTGCTGCCCGACGGCGGCGCGCGCGTGCGCGACGACGGTCGCGGAATCCCGGTCGAGACGATGCAGAAGGAGGGCCGGCCCGCGATCGAGGTGATCTTCACCGAGCTCCACGCCGGCGGCAAGTTCGACTCCGACGCGTACAAGGTCTCCGGAGGGCTCCACGGCGTGGGGTCGTCCGTCGTGAACGCCCTGTCCGACTACCTCGAGGCCGAGGTCGTCAAGAGCGGCAAGGTCTGGCGCATCCGCTTCGACAAGGGCGACGTGACGTTCCCGGTCCAGGTCGTCGGGAAGGCGCCGAAGGGCGAGCACGGGTCCACCGTCACGTTCAAGCCGGACCACGCCATCTTCAAGGAGACCGAAGGGTTCGACTACGGTCGCATCCGTCGTCGGCTGCGCGAGCTCGCGTTCCTGACCGGCGGCGTGCGCATCGTGCTCGAGGACCTCCGTGGCGACGAGCCCAAGCGCGAGGAGTTCCTCGAGCGCGGGGGCGTCGGCGCGTACGCCGACACGCTCGCGAAGGAAGGCACGCGGCTGTACGAGAAGCCGATCCACATCTCGACCCAGACCAAGGTCGAGGCGGACGGAGAGTCCCACGAGATCGAGGTCGACGTGGGAATGGTGCACACCAGCGGCTACGGACAGACCATCGTGACCTACGCGAACATGATCACGAACCGTGACGGCGGGACGCACCTGACGGGGTTCAAGACCGCGTACACGAACGTGCTGAACAACTACGCGAAGGCCAAGGCCCTGGTCAAGAAGGGCGATCCGGCGCCGACGGGCGAAGACTTCCTCGAAGGGATCCACTGCGTCATCAGCGTCAAGCTCGGCGAGCCGCAGTTCGAGTCCCAGGCGAAGGTCAAGCTGCTCAATCCCGAGGCCCGCTCGGCCGTGCAGTCCGTCGTGTACGAGAAGTTCGGCGAGGTGCTCGAGGAGAACCCGCGCGTCGGCAAGGCGATCGTCGAGAAGGCGGCCCAGGCGGCCAAGGCCCGCGAAGCCGCGCGGAAGGCGCGCGACCTCGTGCGCCGCGCGAATCCGCTGGACAACGACGAGCTGCCCGGCAAGCTCGCGGACTGCAGCAGCGGCGATCCCGCCATGAGCGAGATCTACATCGTCGAAGGGGACTCGGCGGGCGGAAGCGCCAAGCAGGGACGCGAGCGTCGCTTCCAGGCGATCCTGCCGCTGCGAGGAAAGATCCTGAACGTCGAGAAGGCGCAGATCGGCAAGATCCTCAAGAATACCGAGATCCGGGCCATGATCGCCGCGATCGGCGCGGGCCTCGAAGGCACCGGCGACGACCAGCACTTCAACCTCGAAGACGTCCGCTACCACCGGATCATCATCATGACCGACGCCGACGTCGACGGCAGCCACATCCGGACGCTGCTGCTGACCTTCTTCTACCGCTACATGCGCCCGCTGATCGACGCCGGCTACCTCTACATCGCGCAGCCGCCCCTGTACGGCATTCGCGAAGGCCGGAAGAAGGACCTGCTCTACCTGTTCGACGACGGCGCGCTCCAGAGCTACCACCGCGAGCACAAGGGCGAGCGGTACGAGGTCCAGCGCTTCAAGGGTCTCGGCGAGATGAACCCCGAACAGCTGTGGGAGACCACGATGAATCCCGAAACGCGCGTGCTCAACCGCGTCAGCATCGACGACGTGCTCGAGGCGTCCGAGACGTTCGAGATGCTGATGGGCAGCGAGGTGCCGCCCCGCCGCGAGTTCATCGAGGAGAACGCCCACCGCGCGAACCTCGACATCTGAGCCGGTCGCCCGGCTGCACGACGACCGTCCGAGACGACGCGAGCTCGGCACGGAACGCGTCGGCGGCGCCCCCGTAGGGCGCCGCCGACGCAGCGTGCGACGAACATCCACGAAGACCGGCGAAGCCTAGGGGGAGCGCGAAGGTCCGTCCGTCCCGGCCGCTTCGTCGGTCGCGTCGCCCGCCGCGTCGCCCGCCGCGCCGGGGACCACCGCCAGGTTCTCGGGCTCGCGTCCCGCGAGGACGCCGATCACGCCGTCCGCCACGAGGCGGGCCATGGCGTCGCGTGTCGCGACCGTCGCCGACCCCAGATGCGGAGCCATCACGACGTTCGGCAGCGCGGGCAGATGCGGATGGACGTGCGGCTCGCGCTCGAACACGTCCAAGCCCGCCCCCGCGATCCGACCCGCGCCCAACGCATCGACCAGCGCCTGCTCGTCGACCACCTCGCCCCGCGCCGTGTTCACGAGGATCGCCGACGCCTTCATGAGCCCCAGGGCACGCGCGTCGATCAGGTGACGCGTCGCGTCGGTCAGCGGACAGTGCAGGCTGACCACGTCGCTCGTCGCGAGCAGCTCGTCCAGGGGAACCTTGCGTGCCGGCAGCTCGGCCTCCGCCCGCTCGTGACGGGACCGGGCGTGGTACACGACCTCCATGCCGAAGCCGCGAGCGCGTCGCGCGGCCGCCGTGCCGATCCGTCCCAGGCCGACGACCCCGAACCTCCGGCCGTGCAGCTCCGTTCCGAGCAGCTGAAGCGGAGCCCAACCCGTCCACCGTCCCGAGGCCACCAGTCGGTGCGCCTCCACCGCACGGCGGGCCACCGCGAGCAGCAGCGTCCACGCCAGATCCGCGGTGGCTTCGTCCAGCACGCCCGGCGTGTGCGCCACGGCGACGCCGCGAGAGCGGCAGGCGTCCAGGTCCACGTTGTCCAGGCCGACGGCGTAGTTCGCGACGACACGCAGCCGCGGTCCCGCAGCGTCCAGGACGTCGACGTCGATCGCGTCGGAGAGGAGCGAGACGATGGCGTCGGCCCCGGCTACGAGCCGGAGCAGCTCCTCGCGCGAGGGCGGCATGTCGGTTTCGTGGAGACGGACGTCGTGCCCGGCGGCGCGCAGCAGGTCGACAGCGACGTCCGGTAGGCGGCGGGTGATGGCGACGAGTCCCATGCGACACGATACGGCGTTCGGCCGCCACGGGCGGGGCGGCCGAACGCCGAGCTCGATGATCGGTGCGCGTCGTGACGCTGGGGCCGCCCTCAGGGCAGGTCGGGTCTCGCCTCCAACACGTCGCTGGCCGCCAATCCTTGGCCTCGAGCGGCAGCGATCTCGTCCGGCGTGAACGGCGAGACGTCGTCCGACAGCTCGCCGGCGTTGTCCCACGCCGTCGTCACGTAGTTCAGGACCGCCGCGATCTGGTCGTCGGAAAGCTGCTGCCAGGCAGGCATGACTCCGGCGTAGCTGGTGCCGTTCACGACGATCTGACCCTGTACGCCGTAGACCAGGGCGAGCACCAGGTAGTCGCGGCCGCCCTCGGCGTTCGCGAGCTCGGCGGCGTGACCGCCGGCGAGCGGCGGGAACGCGCCGGGGATGCCCTGACCGTTGGCCTGGTGACAGGCCGAGCAGTTCGCCGCGTAGACCGGCTCGCCGTCTGCGGCGGGCGCCTCTGCCTGAGCTGTTTCGGCCCCGTCTTCGGCGGGCTCGCTCGCCGCTGCCTCGTCCGCCGCTGCCTCGTCCGCGGCAGCTTCGTCCGCGGAAGCGGCGTCGTCGTCTGGAGTCGTCTCCGCCCCGGCGGCGGGCGTGGTCGGGCCGCCGATGGCGGTGAGCGACAGGTCGACGCCGCGCTCCGCGACCAGCTCGATCGCGCGCTCGATGTCGATGCGCGCACGGTCCTCGCCGACCAGCTCGTAGCCCTCCAGGTCGTCCGTCGCCGCGAGCAGGGTGGCGCGGTACTGCTGATCGTCGGCCGGCTGGAACGAGCCTTGCGGCTGCGACGTCGCGAGGATCAGCACGAACACCAGCAGGGCGACCATGCCCACGCCGCTGACGACGAACGCGTTGCGGATCCCGGTTTCGCTCACCAGGCGGTCGTCTCGTTCAGGCATGCTGCTCCGCCCCCTTCAGGCGAGGATCGTGGGCGGGCAGGATCGGGTGGGCGGCGAGGCGACGGAGGTAGAAGAACAGCCACACGCCGCCGACGCCCAGCCAGATCAGCACGTCGGAAAGCGTGATCGGGAAGCCGGGACGATCGAACGCCGGAACCACGAAGTAGATCAGGTTGACGAGCTGAACGAAGAGGGCCCACGCCGCGACGGTCGCCAGCGCGAGCCGTTTGCGTTTGACCCAGCGCGAGAACAGGATCACGAACGGCGCCAGGAATCCGAACGCCAGCAGGAACCCGCCGACGCCCAGCCAGCCGGGCGCGAGCCGGACGACGTACCAGGGCGTGAGCTCGGAGACGTTCCCCGACCAGATGATGATCAGCTGCGAGAACGACACGTACGCCCAGAACATCAGGAACGCCATCAGGAAGTTGCCCAGGTCCTGAAGCCGCTTCGCCGTGAGCAGGTCGTCGATTCGGGCGCTCCGCCCCGCCAACACCACCATCACCAGGATGACGAAGGCGACGGCCGTGATCGCCTGGGAGATCATCAGGATGACCGAGTAGATGCCCGACCACCAGTCGGGCGTGAGCGACATCGCCCAGTCGCGGCCGGCGAACGACATCGTGAGGACGTACAGGACGATCCAGAGTCCGCCCATGCTCTTCAGGCGATAGCCGATCTGGCCGCTCTGCTCCGGCTCCCGATCCTGCCGCGCCGATCCGCGCAGGTAGAGCCAGGCGGCGAACAGCCAGAGAGCGAAGTAGATCACCGTGCGCACCACGAAGAACGGCGTGTTCAGGTAGGCGGTCTTCGCGGCGACCAACGGGTGGCTGGCCACGTAGGCGGCGTCGGTCCAGGCGTACAGCGCATTCATCCCGAACAGGACAGGCAGGAAGAGCAGCGCCATGATCGGCAGCAGCGAGACGCCGGCCTCGAGCGGACGCTGGATGACCGCGCTCCACGATCCTCCGGCCATGTGCCCGACGATCAGCATCACCAGCGCACCCAGCGAGAGCCCCACCCAGAACAGGAAGGCCAGCAGCCACGACTCGTAGAAGCCGCCGCTCAGTCCGGCGAGCACCCCGCCGATCAGGCCGACCGCGCCGGCGAGCAGGGCGACGAGCGGACCGCGGCGGAAGTCGACGCGTTCCATCAGCGGACCTGCCCTTCGGTGGCGCGTAGGGTCTCGAGAACGTCGGGCGGGATGTCGTCGAGCGTCGCGTTCTGGCTCAGCTGCAGCGCCTTGACGTACGCGGCGATCGCCCAGCGATCCTCGACGGGAACCCTCGACGCGTAGCTGTACATGCGGCCGAAGCCGTTCGTGACGGCATTGAACACGTACCCGACGGGTGCGTCCAGCAGGCGCTGATCGTGGAACGAGGTGGGCCGGGGGAAGCCCTTCTGCACCACCAT
Source organism: uncultured bacterium (assembly GCA_964561595.1). Classification (GTDB taxonomy): domain Bacteria; phylum Deinococcota; class Deinococci; order Deinococcales; family Trueperaceae; genus SLSQ01. Next base: position 48,736 of record CAZLQH010000005.1, read on the forward strand.
GCCCAGGCCGTCGCCGTTGTAGTTGTGGCACGCTGCGCAGAAGATGTCGTAGCGCTCCTGGCCGCGTAGCAGAAGCTCGGTGGTGAGCGCGACCGGCAGCTCGGTGACGAGTCCGCCTGGACCCTGGCCGGTGAGGTAGACGGGATCGATCGCGCCGCGCTCGCGCGAGATGGAGCCTTCGGGGAGCGGGCGGGACGAGGTGCCGTCCGCGAAGAACGGACTGGCCTCGTACGCCTCGGCCCTGGGCTGGTCGTACATGTTGCGGCCGCACGCCGACAGGACGAGCGCCAAGCCGATCACCAGCACGGGCAAGGCGCGGCGGGCACGCCGCGGGAAGGAAGAGGCGGGGGCCGTCACTTAGCGCTCCACTTCCGAGACGCGCACGGGACCGAGGTCCTCGAGGAAGCTGCGCGTCTCGTCGGGATCGAACCGCTCGTCGCGCGCCTCGATGCAGAGGAAGAACCGATCACGGGTCGCGGCGACGAAGTTCGGCGTGTTGAAGATCGGGTGGTACGGACGGGGAAGACCGTTCCGGCCCAGCATGAACAGGCCGGCGGTGAAGGCCGAGAGCAGCACGGTGACCTCGAACGTGATCACGATGAAGTTGGGCCAGCTGTTGAGCGGCTTCCCGCCGATGTTCAGCGGATAGAAGATCACGTTCGCGTAGTACTGCAGGAAGAAGCCTCCGAGCGCGCCGACGATGCCGGCCGCCAGCACGATCCAGCCCAGCCGCGTCGGCGCGAATCCGAGCCGATCGTCGAGGCCCTCGACGGGGTACGGCGTGTAGGCGTCCATGGTGCGGTAGCCCGCCTCGCGCGCACGGTCGGCGGCGGCCTCGAGCGCTTCGACCTCTTCGAACTCGGCCACCAGGCCGTACAGGTCGGGACCGGCATCCGTCGTCGCCGCGTGGGCGGCGTTCGCTTCGCTCACGAGCGTGCCTCCTGCTCGAGCTGTCGTGCCCGGATCTCCTCGTACGGATCCAGGTCGTGATGCGCGTCGTGGTGGGCCAGCTCCTTCATCTCCGCCGTCGCGATGGAGGGCAGAAGCCGGATGAACAGCAGGAACAGCGTGCCGAACAGTCCGAAGGTGCCGATGTAGAGCGACCAGTCCCAGAACGTGGTCACGTAGTCGCCCCAGCTGGAGGGAAGGAAATCCTTGGTCAGCGTGATCGCGACGATCACGAAGCGCTCGAGCCACATCCCGATCGACACGATCACCGAGATCAGGAACAGGGCGAGCGGGCTCTGCCTGACGCTCCTGAACCAGAGCGGCTGGATCGCCACGCCGTTCGCAGCGATCAGCAGCCAGAACGCCCACCAGTGATCCGCTCCGAACACGCGGTTGTACGCCATGAAGCGCTCGAACTCGACGCCGGAGTACCAGGCGTCGAACAGCTCCACGCCGTAGCCGTACACGACGATCATGCCCGTGGCCAGCATCAGCTTCGCGGAGTTGTCCAGGTGGCGCATGGTGATGAGGTTCTCGAGCCCGAACGCCTTGCGCAGCGGGATCGCCAGCAGCAGCACCATCGCGAAGCCGGCGAACACGGCGCCCGCGACGAAGTAGGGCGGCATGATCGTGTTGTTCCAGCCCGGCACCTGGCTCACCGCGAAGTCCATGGCGATCGTCGAGTGCACGGAGAGCACCAGCGGGAACGACAGCGCCGCGAGCAGCAGGTAGGCACGCTGGTAGCGCTGCCAGGCCTTGGCCGAGCCGTTCCATCCCAGCGCCAGCGTGGCGTACAGCAGCCGCTGGAAGCGGTTCTTGCTCTGGTCGCGGAGGGTGGCCAGGTCGGGGATCAGCCCGATGAACCAGAACAGCACCGACACGCTGGCGTACGTCCCGATCGCGAACAGGTCCCAGTCGAGCGGGCTGCGGAACTGCGGGAACAGGCCGTAGGTGTTCGGGTAGGGCAGGAGCCAGTAGAAGACCCACGGCCGGCCCAGGTGGAGGATCGGATACAGCCCCGCGTTCACGACGGCGAAGATCGTCATCGCCTCGGCGAAGCGGTTGATCGAGGTCCGCCACGGCTGGCGGAAGAGCAGCAGCGCGGCCGAGATCAGGGTGCCCGCGTGCCCGATCCCGATCCACCACACGAAGTTGATGATCGGCATGCCCCAGGCGACGGGCACGTTGTTCCCCCACACGCCGGTGCCGGTGGTGATGAGCACGACGATCGACACCAGGTAGAGAGCGAGCAGGCCCAGCGAGATCCCGAGCCCGATCCACCACCACAGCGGCGTGCGTCCGAGCCCGACGAGCACCGGCGCGTTGACGGTGTCGTCGATGCCGCTGGACGTCTGTCCGGGGCCGATGACGCGGTTCGTCTCGACCGTGCCGGGACCTCCCGTCCGTACGGCCATCAGTGACCTCCCGACTCGTCGCCGGCGAGGGCCGGGTGGGGGTTGCGGACGTGGGCGAGGTAGGTGGTGCGCGGCACCGTGTTGAGCTCCTCGAGCACCGCGTAGTTCAGGACGGACGCCTTCGTGGCGGTCACGCGGCTGTCGGGATCGTTCGTGTCGCCGAAGACGATCGCCTCCGTCGGGCACGCCGCCTGGCAGGCGGTGACGACCTCGCCGTCGCGGATCCGACGATCCTCGTTGTTCGCGTCGATCCGAGCCCGCGCGATCCGCTGCGTGCAGTAGGTGCACTTCTCCATCACGCCGCGGCTACGGACGGTGACGTCGGGGTTGTTCGCGAGGCTCAGCTCCGTCGCATCGCCGTCGAGCTCGGCGTACTGCAGGAAGTTGAACCGCCGCACCTTGTACGGGCAGTTGTTCGAGCAGTAGCGCGTGCCCACGCAGCGGTTGTAGACCATCACGTTCAGGCCCTCGCTGTCGTGCACCGTGGCGCCCACCGGGCAGACCGGCTCGCACGGCGCCTTTTCGCAGTGCTGACACGCCATGGGCATCTGGTAGTACTCCGGGTCGTCGATGCTGCCCGCGTAGTAGCCGTCGACGCGGATCCAGTGCATCTCGCGGCCCACCAGGACCTGATCCTTGCCGACGATCGGGACGTTGTTCTCCGACTGGCAGGCGGTGACGCAGGCGTTGCAGCCGGTGCAGACCGACATGTCGACGACCATGCCCCAGGCGTACGACTCGTAGACGTAGTCGTCGTACAGGTCGGCATCGTGGTGCTGGACGGGGTGGACGAAGTGCGGATGCTCGGGCTCGGCCTTGAGGTCGGCCAGCGTACCGTGGCGGACGATGTGCCGCCGCTCGCCGGTGCCCTCGAGCGCGGTGTGCAGCTGGGTCGAGGCGAGGCGGTGGCGCCCCCGGACCTTGCGGGCCTGGACCTGCGGCGCGAACCCGACGTCGCCACGCATCAACGGATAGGCGTTCACGCCGAGCCCGTCCGCGACGCGTCCGGCCGCGTCGCGACCGAAGCCGAGGTGCAGCAGCACGACGCCGTCCGCCTGGCCCGGCAGGATCCAGACCGGCGCGGTCACCGAGCGTCCTTCGACGGTGAGCTCAAGCAGATCCTCGTTCCGCACGTCCAGCGATTCGGCGGTCCGGGCGCTCAGCAGCGCGGCGTTCTCCCACGTCAGCTTCGTGAACGGCTTGGGCAGCTCCTGCAGCCAGCCGTTGTTCGCCCAGCGACCGTCGCCGATGCTCGGATCGGGCCTGAGCAGCAGCACCAGGTCGTCCGTCGGCAGCGGCACGGTGACGTCCGCGAGGGAGACGCCGACGTCCTGCGACGGCGACGCGGTGCCCTCGATCGCGCCGCGATGGACGGCACGCTGCCAGAACGCCTCGAAGTCGCCCTCGACCCGCTGGCGCCACGTCTCGCGCACCAGATCGTGGGAGCTGGACTCGGCGTCGCCGGAGAGCAGGGCGAGGAGCTCGTGCGCCGAGCGCCCGCCGTAGAACGGCTGGATGATCGGCTGCATCACGGTCGCGGTGCCGTCGTGGGCGCGCGCGTCGCTCCAAGCTTCGAGGTGGTGCGCTTCGGGCGCATGCCATGTCGTCGCCTGGCCCGTCTCGTCTCGGTAGAGGCCGAGGTGGACGCTGGTCGCGACGCGATCGAGCGCGGCCGCGAAGTCGACGTCGGCGGGAGCGGTGTGGACCGGGTTGCCCCCGACGATCACCAGCGTAGCGACGTCGCCCGCGTTCATCGCGTCCACCAGCTCGCGCAGCGAGGCGCGGTGGCTCTCGGGACGCGCCTCGACCGGCTCGTGCACGGTGACGGTGCTCCCGTACGCGTCCAGCGCAGCGTTCATGGCGTGCGCCAGGGCGTGGACCGGTGCGGGCTGCTCCTGACCGGCGACGACGAGCGCACGGCCGCGGCTCGACTCGAGCTCGCCGACGAGGGCGTCGACCCAGGCGTCGTCGACGCCGGCCGGCAGCTCCGCCGCCGGGGCGTCGACCCCGAGGCGGCCGGCGACCACGGCGGCCAGCGCCGCGATCTCCGCGGGCGTCAGCGCGACCCTGTGATCGGCCAGCGTGCCGGTGGGCGACGGCGTCGCCTGCGCCATCCAAAGCCGGCCCATCGCGTCGTCGGCCGTCCGCACGCGACGCTTCCGCGCGAAGGCGCGGGCGTGCGCCAGGCGGCCCGGCCCGGCGTTCGTGAAGTCGGCGTCCAGCGAGAACACCACGTCGGCGGCGCCGAAGTCCGGCACGACGGTGACGTCGCGGCCGAAGGCGGTCCGGGTCCCGAGCACCGCACCGTCCGCGTGGAGCGGATCGTACTGGTGCCAGCGCATCGAGGGGTAGCGTTCCTGGAGCGCTGTGAGCTGGCGCGTCAGGGTGGGCGAGGTGACCGTCTCGGTCAGCACGGCCAAGCCTTCGCCGTCCCCGAGGTCGGACAGGGCGGCGGCGAGGTCGCCCCAGCCGCGGGTCGCGCCGTTCTCGGTGATCGCTTGCGAGCGGTCCGGGTCGTACAGCGTCAGGACGGTCGCCTGCGTGGTGGCCGAGGTCGCGCCCAGGCTGGACGGGTGGTCGGGGTTGCCCTCGACCTTCGTCGGCCGGCCCTGGTGGCTCTCGGCCAGCAGCCCTTCGGCGTAGCCGCCGGCCGTGATCGCCGTGGCGTAGAACAGCGGACGTCCGGGGACGAGCTGCTCGGGCGCCTGGACGTAGGGGACGATCTTCTCGTGCGGAAGCGAAGGGCGTGCGCAGGCGGAGAGTCCGGCCAGGGCCAGCGAGGCCCCGAGGAGCTTCATGAAGTCGCGCCGCTGCAGGGACGCCTCGAGCGGAGCCGCCTGCCGCGGGAACTCCTCGGCCAGGAAGGCGCGGAACTCGTCGGTGTCCGCCAGCTCGTCGAGGCCCTGCCAGTACTCGCGTCCCTTGCTGGACTGGAGCCGCTGACGGATCTCGTCGATCGTCGGGGTGGGTCGCACGGCGTCGCTCATCGGTGGCACGCCGAGCAGTCGAGAAGCTTGTCGGTGTTCACGTGGTACGCCTCCACGAGCTCGGCTCCGAGCGCCAGCTGATCGGCGGGGGCCACGTAGTCCATGTTGAACACCTCGCTGCGCGGCCTGAGGTTCTCCTCCGGCGCGCGGTGGCACTCGAGGCACCAGCCCATCGTGAGCGGCTCGTTCTTCCAGATGCCGCCCATCTCGTCGACCGCGCCGTGGCAGCTGCTGCAGCCGACGCCGTTGTTCACGTGGGCGCTGTGGTTGAAATAGACGAAATCGGCGAGATCGTGGACGCGGTTCCACTCGATCGGGCGCTGTTCGTCCCACGACGCTTGGACCACCTCGAGCGCGGGGGCGCCGACGCGGATCTGCGAGTGGCAGGTCATGCAGGTCTCGGTGCCGGGCACGTTGGCGCTGGCCGCCACCTCGACCGAGGTGTGGCAGTAGCGACAATCCAGCCCGAGCTGGCCGGCGTGGAGGTTGTGCTGGAACGCGACGGGCTGCTCGACCGGGACGCCGACGGCGTTGTTCGTGGTGCGGGCGTAGAACGCCAGCACGATCATCAGCAGGAGGACGAACGCGCCCCCGCCGACGACGAGCCACTTCGCGAACGCGTTGGCATTCGGAGGGAAGGACTGCGGCATCAGATCTGGACCTCGGTGCGGGCCGGCGCGCGCTTCGGCACGGCCGATCTACGGGAACGGGACGGTGGACGCCTGGCGTGCAAGAGTGCTGACCTCCTGTAGGCCCCTCGTGGGATGGACGACCCTCGTGGGGTGGACGAACCCTCAGAGACGGTGGAACTGGCGGCGACGACGTCGCGACGCAGAACGGGACGAATGTACCACAGGCGTTTTGCGGTCAGCGGCGGGACATTCGTCCCGGGTCGGGCGGTCGCGCGGTTTCCGAGGGACCGCGGGTCGGAGCGCGGGCCGAAACACGAGAAGCGCGGTCCGTGGGTCGGACCGCGCTTCTCGCCGGACGTGATGGTGGAGCCTGTCGGATTCGAACCGACGACCTTCCGCTTGCAAAGCGGATGCTCTCCCAGCTGAGCTAAGGCCCCACGTCGCCGTCGCGTTCGTCTGTGCCGCGCGAGGCAACCGGCAGGATACGCGCGTTGCGCGTGGCGGTCAAGCGCGGCCACGACGGGACGTGCGCGCCGCCGGGAAACGCGCTACGGGCGGCCCTGGCGCGCCGATCAGGGCGAGGCGTCCGGCGCGTCCTCGGCGTCCAGCCGAGCGAAGATCATCCGCCCCACGTTCGTCTGCAGGCTGCTGGTGACCGTCGCCTCGACGTTCTCGCCGACCAGGTCGGCCGCGTCCTCGATGACGACCATGGTGCCGTCGTCCAGGTAGGCGAGGCCCTGTCCCGCTTCGCGGCCTGGACGGACGACGGAGAGCGACAGCGTCTCGCCCGGCAGATACGTCGCCTTGACGGCGCTCGCGAGCTGGTTCAGGTTCAGCACCCGGACGCCCTGGAGCTTCGCGACCTGATGGAGGTTGAAGTCGGTCGTGACGAGGTCGGCCCCCCTGCGTCTGGCCAGCAGGACGAGCTTGTCGTCGACCGCGCTCGCCTCGGGAACGGCGTCGCGCACGATCTCGGTCTCGACGCTGGGCTGCTCGGCCAGGCGCTCCAAGGTCTCGAGGCCGCGACGCCCGCGCTTGCGGCGCAACGCGTCGGCGTCGTCCGCGATGCGCTGCAGCTCGCCCAACACGAAGTCGGGGACCAGCAGGCGTCCTTCCAGAAAGTTCGCCTTGGCCACGTCCACCAGGCGGCCGTCGATGATCGCGCTGGTGTCCAGCAGCTTCGGTCGTCCCGCCGTCTCGCCTGCGTCGTCCGCCTGCTCGGTCGTGAACGGCAACACCCGCCGGTTCGCGACGAAGAACGCGGTGGTCGAGATCATCAGCAGGCCGGCGATCAGCAGCGACCAGTACCAGGTGAATCCGGGCACGCTCGCGAGGACGTTGTTCAACAGAACGGTGAGGACGAGCGCCACGGTGGCGCCGGTGAGCGCGGCCAGCACGGCCTCGGGCGGAGCGGAGCCGAGACGCTCCGCGATGCGCGAGACGCGGGCGTCGATCCACTTGGCGGGTCGGGCGCCGATCAGCCAGCCCAGCAGCAGGCCGAGGAGCGCCAGGTAGAGCACGTTGTTCGGTCCGGTCAGCACGCCGTTCGCAAGCAGGCGCGAAGCGACGATCGCTCCGACCGCACCGAGGCCGGCCGCCAGGGCGGCCCGGACCAACAGGGCGGCCGGGCCGCCCCGGGACGCGTCGCGGCTCATCGGGACGCCGCCGGGGCCGGCGCATGAACGCGGGCGACGGCCTCCGACAGGTCGCGGCAGCCGCCGCCGGGAAGGTCCGGGTGACGGGGTCCGATGACGGTCGCGAATCCGACCCGCTGCGCCTCGGCGACGCGGCGGGCCAGCTGCCCCACGCCGCGGATCTCGCCGGCCAGGCCGACCTCGCCGACCACCGCGGCGTCCTCGGGCAACGGCCGGTTCGTCACGGCCGACCAGACGGCCAGCGCGACGGCCAGGTCGGCGCCCGGATCGGTGAGGCGCAGGCCGCCGGCGACGTTCACGAACACGTCCAGGCCCGCCAACGGCAGATCCATGCGCCGCTCCAGCACGGCCAGCACGACGTCCACGCGGCGGCCGTCCAGTCCTTGGACGACGCGTTTGGGGCTGGCGTACGGGCTCTTGGAGGCGAGCGCCTGGACTTCGAGCAGCAGGGGTCGCTGCCCTTCGAGCGCCGCCACGACGACGCTCCCCGGTACGCCGGCCGGCCGTTCCGCCAGGAACGCCGCCGACGGGTTCGCGACGGCGGCCATTCCGGCGTCGCCCATCTCGAACACGCCGACCTCGCCGGCTGGGCCGAAACGGTTCTTGAGCGCCCGCAGCACGCGGTAACCGGCGGCGGACTCGAGCGAGAAGGTCGCGTCGACCATGTGCTCGACGACCTTGGGCCCGGCGATCGTGCCCTGCTTGGTGACGTGTCCGATGAGCATGAGCGTCGCGTCCGACTCCTTGGCGGCGCGGGTCAGCAGCGCGGTGCCGTCGCGCACCTGCGTGAGGCTGCCCGGAACGCCCTCGTCGTCGGCGCGCAACGTCTGGATGCTGTCGACGACGACCAGGTCGGGCGAGGTGCGGACGAGGTGGTCGGCCAGAGCGCGGGCGTCGACGTCACGCGTGGCGACGAGCCCGCCGGCCAGCCCCAGGCGCTCCGCTCGGAGCTTGATCTGCGCCAGAGACTCTTCGCCGGCCACGTAGAGCACGGTCCGTCCAGCGTCGACGGCGTGGCGGGCCAGCTGCAGGAGCAGGGTGGACTTGCCGATTCCGGGCTCGCCCGCGAGCAGCAGCGCCGCGCCCGGCACCCAGCCCCCGCCCAGCACGCGGTCGACCTCTGCGTCGCCGCTGGAGGTGCGTTGCAGCGCGAGGTCCTCGATCGACTCGAGGGGCGCGGTCGTCACCGTTCGGACCGTGCGCCGGAGGCCGGTGGTCTGCGGGGAAGCCGGCGGCGCCTCGGCCACCATCGACGACCACGCTCCGCACGATGGACAGCGTCCGAGCGGGGCAGGCGATTTCGCCCCGCACGACTCGCACACGTAGCTGGTCAGCGTCCTCGGCACGCCCGAGCCTCGTCCCGCATTCGGACATCGTATCCGACCGTGATCGCGCCGGAGGCGCGACGGCCGATGCAGGCGCGCCCTTCGAGGTGCCGCGCCGCCACGCGATGGGCGACGGCCCTCAGACGACCGGCACGGGCCGAGCGAACACGAGCGCGTCGTTCTCGACGGTGACGACGATCGGCTCGTCCGATCCGCCGCGCAGGAGCTCCAGCGACAGAGGGTCCTCGATGTGCTCGCGAAGCACCCCGCGCATCGGCCGGGCGCTCTGCCCGGGAGGGACGTGCCGAACCAGGAACGCGGCGACCTCGCCGGAGAACGTCACGTCGATGTCGCGCGACGCCAGCTCCGCGCGGATCTCGTCGAGCATCTGCCCGGTGATGTGGAGGATGCCGGCCTCGTCGAAGGTGCGGAACGCGATCACTTCGTCGAGCCGGTCCAGGAACTCGGGCGCGAAGATGTTCTTGAGAGGCGCGTTGACGTCCTGGATTCCGGTCTCGGCCTGGAAGCCGACGGTCGGTCCCTGGTTGAAGCCGGTGTTGCTGGTCATGATCAGGATCACGCGACGGAAGTCCACGGTGCGACCGAGCCCGTCGGTGAGGCGACCGTCGTCGAGCACCTGCAGGAAGGTGTTGTAGATGTCCGGGTGCGCCTTCTCGATCTCGTCGAGGAGCACGACGCTGAACGGCTGACGACGGATCGCCTCGGTCAGGCGCCCACCCTGCTCGTGCCCGACGTAGCCGGGAGGCGCTCCGATCAGCTTGCTGATGGCGTGCGACTCCTGGTACTCGCTCATGTCCAGCCGGACCAGCGACCGCTCGCTGCCGAACAGCTCGACGGCGAGCTGCTTGGCCAGGAACGTCTTGCCCACGCCGGAGGGACCGACGAACAGGAACGACGCCGAGACCCGCGCACGTCCGCCCAGGCCGACGCGTGCGCGCCGGAGCGCGGCCGCGAGCGCGTCGATCGCGCTGTCCTGGCCGACCACCGAGCGGCGAAGGTGATCCTCGATGTTGGCCAGCTTGCCCGCGTCGGTCTCGTCGACGTACACCCCGCCCCACGAGTTCACGACCGACTCGACGTCGTCGCGGCTGACGATCGGGGTGCCGTCCTCGCCCTCGAGCACCGGAAAGCCCAGGGACTTGTTGAGCCGGGTCCGCGACGCGGCCTCGTCGATCAGGTCGATCGCCTTGTCGGGGAAGTTGCGGCCGGGCAGGCTGCGCTCGCCGAAGCGCACGGAGAGCTCCAGGATCGCCGGCGGGATCACGACGCCGTGGTGGGTCTCGTACTTCTCGCGCAGGCCGACGAGGATCTGCAGCGACTCCTCGGGCGACGGCTCCAGCACGATGACGGGCTGGAAGCGGCGCTCGAGCGCGGCGTCCTTCTCGATGTAGCGGTGGTACTCGCCGGTGGTCGTCGCGCCGATGACCTGCACCTCGCCCCGCGACAGCGGTGGCTTCAGGATGTTGGCAGCGTCCAGCGTGCCCTCGGCGCCGCCGGCGCCGACGAGGGTGTGCAGCTCGTCGATGAAGGCGATCACCTTGGCGTCCTTGAGCTCGTCGATGACCTGGCGCAGGCGCTCCTCGAACTCGCCTCGGTACTTCGTGCCGGCGACGATGTTCGACAGGTCGATCGACAGCACCCGGACCGAGGCGAGGTTGGGTGGTACGCGGCTCTCGACGATGGCCTGCGCGAGACCCTCGACGATGGCGGTCTTGCCGACGCCGGGCTCGCCGATCAGGACCGGATTGTTCTTCGTGCGGCGCGAGAGGATCTGGATGACGCGACGGATCTCCTCGGTCCGGCCGATGACCGGATCGAGCCGGTCCTCACGGGCTTCCTTGGTGAGGTCGCGCGCGTACTCGTCCAGGAACGGCGTGGCGGCCTGCTCGGGCTGCTGCTTCGGATCGGCGGCGGCCAGGATCCGCCAGCGAACGGTGTCGACGTCGCGGGTCAGCTGCTGCAGGATCCGGTAGGCGACGCCGTCGCCCTCGCGGACGATGCCGAGAAGGATGTGCTCGGTGGCGATGACGTTGCTGCCGAGGCTGCGCGCCTCGCTTCCGGCGAGCTCCATCACGCGACGCGCACGCGGCGTGATCGCGGCGGTCTCGTTCCGGGGCAGGCCGTCGCCACGTCCGACCATCTCCTCGACCTGGCTCCGGAAGCCTTCGAGCGTGGCGCCGAACTCGGCGAGGACCTTCGAGGCCGTGCCGCCCTCGCGCATCAGTCCGAGAAGCAGATGCTCGGGACCGATCATCGCGTGCCCGAGCTTCGACCCCTCTTCGCGCGCGAAGTGGAACACCAGTCGCGCGCGGTCGTCGTAGCGGTTCACGGTCGTCCCCGCTGGACGGGCATGAACGACCCGTCGAAGGGGGAGAGGCGCGTCGCGGCCGGCCGAGTCATGGTGCTATAGTACGCGCTCGTGCGCGGGCCAGGAAGGGCGTTCATTACGTTCCCCCACCCGACCGCCGACCTGCTCACCCCCGGGAGTCCTCATGCTGTTCCAGGATGTCATCCTCACCCTCGACCGATTCTGGGCCGACCAGGGCTGCGTTCTTGCCCCGCCGCACGACGGCGAGGTCGGCGCCGGGACGTTCTATCCCACGACGTTCCTGCGCTCGCTGGGGACGGAGCCGTGGCGCGTCGCCGGAATCGCTCCCTCCCGGCGGCCCACGGACGGGCGCTACGGCGACAATCCGTACCGGTTCCAGTACTTCTATCAGTACCAGGTGGTGCTGAAGCCCAGCCCGGTCGACGTGCAGGACGTCTACCTCGCCTCGCTGGCCGCCCTCGGCATCGACGCGGCCGCGCACGACGTCCGCTTCGTCGAGGACAACTGGGAGTCGCCCACGCTGGGCGCCTGGGGCCTGGGCTGGGAGGTCTGGATGGACGGGATGGAGATCACCCAGTTCACCTACTTCCAGCAGGTCGGGGGACAGGACTGCCGGCCGGTATCGGTCGAGCTCACCTACGGCCTGGAGCGCATCGCGATGTACCTGCAAGGGGTTCAGCACGGGTTCGACATCGAGGTCGCGCCCGGCGTGACGATGCGTGAGCTGCGCCGCGATTTCGAGGTCCAGCACTGTCGCTACAACTTCGAGGCCAGCGATCCCGACCTGCAGCGGCTGCTGTTCGACAAGTACGAGGCCGAGGCGCGGCGGCTGATCCACGACGGTCTCGTCCACCCCGGCTACGACTTCGTGCTCAAGGCGTCGCACGCCTTCAACCTCCTGGATGCGCGCGGCGTGCTGTCGCAGACCGAGCGGCAGGGGTACGTCCAGCGCGTCCGGCGCCTCGCGGAGGCCACCGCCTCCGCGTACCTGGCCGCACGGTCCCAGGCCGCGGGCGAGGCCGCCTGATGGCCACGCTGCTGTTCGAGATCGGAACCGAGGAGCTGCCAGCCTGGTACGTCGCGCAGGGACGACAGGCGCTGGTCGCGCTGGCCGGCGAGCGGTTGCGCGCAGCGCGACTCGATCACGGTTCGGTCAGCGGGTTCGCGACACCGCGGCGCTTGACGCTGCGCGTGGAAGACGTCGCCGAGAGGCGCGAGCGCCGTCACGAGCGACGCCGAGGCCCCAGCGCCGACGTCGCGTTCGACGCCGAGGGGGCCCCGACGAAGGCGGCGATCGGGTTCGCTCGCGGCCAGGGCGTGGCGCCCGAGGCGCTCGTGGTGGAGGAGACCGAGCGTGGAGCGTACGTCTTCGCCGAGCTCGAGACCGGCGGCGAGCCGGCCGCGGAGCTCCTCCCGGGTCTGCTCGCCGGCCTGGTCCGCGACCTGCCCGCCCCGCGCAAGATGCGCTGGGGCGACGTCGACGTTCCGTTCGTGCGCCCCGTGGCCTGGCTCCTGGCCCGGCTCGACGGCCGCGTCGTGCCCGTCTCGGTCGCGGGTGTGAACGCCGGCGGCGTGACGCGTGGCCACCGGTTCATGGCACCGGGCGAGATCGAGGTGCCCGACGCCGAGGACTACGTCGGCCTTCTCCGCGTGGCGCGCGTGCTGGCCGAACCGGCGGAGCGCCGCGAAGCGACGGTACGCGCGATCGCCTCGGCGGCGGAGACCGAGGGGCTCGAGCCCTTGTGGGACGAGGAGCTGCTCGACGAGGTCGTGGACCTCGTCGAGTGGCCGACCGCGATCGTGGGAAGGTTCGACGCACGTTACCTGGCCTTGCCGGACGAGGTTCTCGCCACCGTGATGATCCATCATCAACGGTTCGTCCCGCTTCGCGGTCCCGACGGAGCGATCGCGGACCGCTTCGTGGGGGTGAGCAATACCGCGGTGGACGACCCGAGCGTCGTGCGGGCAGGGTACGAGGCGGTGCTCGACGGCCGCCTGTACGACGCACGCTTCTTCTGGGACGCCGATCGCGGCAAGACCTTGGCGCAACACGCCTGGGGCCTGTCCGGCATCGCGTTCCAGAAGGACCTCGGCTCGATGGCGGACAAGGTGACCCGCGTTCGGGAGGCCGCGCCGCGTCTGGCCGAGGCGCTGGACGCGAGCGCGGCGTCGCGCGCGGTGCTGGAGCAGGCGCTGCCGATCTTCCGTGCGGACATGGCGACGGAGATGGTGGTCGAGCTGCCGGAGCTGGAGGGCGTCATGGCTCGCGCCTATGCCGAAGCCGAGGGCGTGTCGCGTCCCGTGGCTCGGGCGCTGGAGGACGGCGTGCGTCCCGTGGCGCCCGGTGGCCCGTTGCCGGCGGCCGAGCCCGGCGCGATCCTGGCGGCGTGCGACCGCGCGGACAAGCTGCTGGGCTTCTTCGCGCTGGGCAAGAAGCCCAGCGGATCGGCCGATCCGTTCGGGCTGCGTCGCGACGCCGGTGCGCTGGCGCGCATCGCGGGCGCGCGCGACTGGAGCCTGCCGCTCCGCGATCTGCTCGCGACCGCCGCCAGCGGCTACGAGGGCGGACCGGTGGACATCGACGCAAGGGTGCTGGACGAGACCACGAGGTTCGTCTGGGACCGGGTCGGATCGCTGCTGGCCGAGGAGGGCATCGGCGTCAAGACCGTCCGTGCCGCGACCGCCGGCGAGCCGTCCGTGGCGGCGGCAGCGCGGCGTGCGCACCTGTTGCGGGCGTTGGCGGCCGGCGACGCGTTTCCGGAGCTGCTGACGCTGTACAAGCGGGCCGCGAACCTGGCGGAGAAGGCGCCCGAAGGCGTGGCGCCCGATCCGAGCCGTTTCGAGGCGCCGCAGGAGGCGCCGCTGTACGCCGCCCTTCCCGCCGCCCACGAGGGCGTCGAGGCGCTGCTCGCGTCGGTGCGCGAGCAGCTCCCGGCGTGGGAGCTGGGCTCGGGGCCCGCCGCGGCGCCGAAGCCGGGCGAAGGCCTGCGGCGGGTCCTGGCGCTGAAGGACCCGCTCGATCGCTTCCTGGACGACGTTCTCGTGATGGTGGACGACCCCGCCGTGCGGGCGAACCGGCTGGCGCTGCTACGCGAGACGCGCGACGTGCTGCGCGAGCTCGGTGCGCTCGAGGAGCTCGCTGGCGAGGCCTGAAGCGCCGGCCCGTCGCCGCGGGCGTGCGGCTCCAGGCGGCGTGACGCTTCACGAAGGAACGCCCCCGCGGTGGCGGGGGCGTTCGCTTGGTGCCGAAGGGGGGACTTGAACCCCCACGACCTTGCGGTCACATGACCCTGAATCATGCGCGTCTACCAATTCCGCCACTTCGGCGAGCGGCGTCGCGGTACGGTCCCGGCGGGGACGTCACCGTGGGCGACGGAGGCCAATCGTACCGCCCGCCCAGCACCCTGTCAACGGGACGCGGACGGCGCCTGCACGGGGTACGATCCTGCTCCTCGAGGGAGGGTTCATGAGTCGACGAACGGCGCTGATCACCGGCGCGGCGAGCGGAATCGGCCGGGCCTGCGCGGAGGCGCTGGCGGACGACGGCATGGCGGTGGCCGTCGTGGACGTCGACGCCGAGCACGGGGCGGCGGTCGCGAGCGCGATCGGGGGAAGCTTTCATGCCGCCGACCTCACCGACCCACGGGCGTGCCGGTCGGCCGTGGACGCGGTCGCGGAGCTGCACGGAGGCCTCGACGTGCTCGTCAACGTCGCAGGGTTTCAGCACCTCGACCCGATCTCCGACTTCCCGACCGCGGTGTGGGACCGAATGCTGGCGTTGATGGTGTCGGCGCCGTTCCACCTGACGCAGCGAGCCTGGCCGTGGCTCACGGCCGGCGGGCACGGGCGGGTGATCCACATGGGCAGCGTGCACAGCCTCGTGGCGAGTCCGTACAAGGTCGGCTACGTCACCGCCAAGCACGCGCTGCTGGGCCACATGCGGGTCGTGGCGCTCGAGGGCGGCCCGTACGGACTGACCTGCAACACGGTGGCGCCCGCCTACGTGCGGACGCCGCTCGTCGAGGCGCAGATCGCGGATCAGGCGCGGACGCGCGGCATCGACGAGACGGACGTCGAGGAGCGCGTGCTGTTGGAGCAGGCGGCGATCAAGCGCTTGCTGGAGCCGTCGGACGTGGGCGCACTGGTGTCGTGGCTGGCGAGCGAGGCGGCGTGGGGCGTCACCGGCAGCGTGCAGTCGATCGACCTGGGGTGGACGGCGCGCTGAGCCGGCGCGCCGCCAGACCGGTCGCTCAACGCGCGACGTCGAAGCCGGCGGCCTCCCACGCGATCATTCCGCCGTCGACGTTCCGGACGTCCTGGAATCCCGCCTCGATCAGCGCGTTGGACGCTTGCAAGGAGCGGTTGCCCGACCGGCACACGACGTAGACGGGCTGGTCCTTGGGGAGATCGGCCGCGAGCGCGACGACGTTCGCGAGCGGCATCAGCTGCGCACCCTCGACGTGCCCGGCCTCGTACTCGTACGGCTCACGCACGTCGAGCAGCGTGATCTCGCCGGCGAGAGACTGGCGGAGCTCGCGGACGTCGATGGTGGTCAGCGAGGCGTCGCTGGACGCCTGCGCGCCGAGGGTGGATACGGCGAAGACGAGCGCGGCGGCGGCGACGCCGACCACGCCCAAGAGGTAGGGAAGACGGCTCTTTCGGCTGGGGGTTGAGCGCTTCGACATGCTCCAGGATACCCTGGTGGGGTATTAGCCGTCAATCGATGGGCGGGCTCGCGAGGTCGCTCTCGCCGGCGTGTGCGCCGGCGGCCTCGATCTCCTTGCAACGCCGCATGTGCGTGCGCGCCCAGGCGTCGATCGCCTCGATCACTTCCTGGAGCGCCGCTCCGGACGCCGAGAGCTCGTAGCGGCTGCGTGGCGGCATCGTGGACTCGACGGTCTTGCTCACCACGCCCAGACGCTCGAGGTGCTCGAGCCGATTGGAAAGCGTCGTCGTGTTGACCCCACCCACGGCGCGAGCGAGCTCGTTGAAGCCGTGCGGACCGGCCAGCAACGCACGCACGATGTGGAGCACCCACTTCTCCTGCAGGAGCTGGATGCTGTCGTACACCGGACAGAAGCTGGCGTCGTGGCTCGACATGCCCCCACTCTACATCATTGGGCGCTCTGTCGCCTATTGTGCTTGACAATATGGAGCGCTCTAGAATACGGTGTGTTCAGCCGCGCCGAGGCGACTCGGAGCGAGCACCCCGATCCCACGCTCATCGCGTCAGGAGAGTCCATCATGACCACCGCCATTCGCCCCACCGCCGCCAGCTGGGCCATCGATCCCACCCACACCGACATCGCCTTCGCCGTTCGCCACATGGGGCTGTCCACCGTCCGCGGACGGTTCGACGTCGTGGCCGGAACGATCCGCACCGACGATTCCGGCGTGCCCAGCGAGATTCGCGTCGAGCTGGACACCGACTCGATCGTGACCGGCACCGCCGATCGCGACGGCCACCTCCGCTCGGCCGATTTCTTCGACGCCGAGCGTCACCCGAAGATCGTCTTCGAAAGCAGCAGCGTGCGGCCGAAGGGCGGCGACCGCTACGAGATCGTCGGCGACCTCGAGATGCACGGCGTGCGCAACGAGGTGGTCCTGGACGCCGAGATCGGCGAGCCGATCCGCGACCCGTTCGGCCTGATCCGCCGAGCCGCCAGCGGCAGCACGAAGATCAACCGTAAGGATTGGGGCCTCACCTGGAACCAGGTACTCGAGGCCGGAGCGCTGCTCGTGGCGGAAGAGGTGCGCATCACGCTCGACGTCCAGGCGACCCAGCAGGACTGATCGAGCGTAGCGACGTCGACGACGAAATCGGGGGCGCGCCGCACGGCGCGCCCCCGACGCGTGGATCGCTGCCCGTCGACGCGGCCGTCCGGACGAAGGCCGCGCCGACGGCGCCTAGCCCGTCGACGCCCCGTCCAGGACGAACGCGCCGTCACGCTCGAACACCTCTCCGTCCAACAGGATCTCGCCGCCACGGCGAAGGTCGCGGATCAGGTCCCAGTGGATCGCGCTTCGGTTCACGCCGCCGGTCGTCGCGTACGAGCGTCCCAGCGCCAGGTGCACCGTCCCGCCGATCTTCTCGTCGTAGAGCGTGCTTCCCGTCGGCCGGTCGATCTCTCGGTTCGTTCCGATCCCCAGCTCGCCCAGACGCCGCGCGCCGGGATCGCGATCCAGCCGCTCCAACAGGAGCGCCTCGCCCTGCTCGGCCGAGGCGTCGACGACGACGCCACGCTCGAAACGCAACGTGACGCCGCGAACCTCGGACCCCGCGACGAAGCTGGGCACGTCGAAGCGGATCGTCCCCTCGGCGCTGTCCTCGATCGGGCCGGTGAACACCTCGCCGGACGGCATGTTGCGCTTGCCGTCGCTGTTCACCCAGGTTCGGCCCCCGACACGGAGCCGCAGGTCGGTGCCCTCGGCCCGGATCCGGACCTCGTCCGCTCGCGCCAGACGGTCGATCAGTCGGGCCTGCTCGTCCGCCAGTGCCCGCCATGCTGCTACCGGATCGTCGTCGAACAGGTGCATCGCGCCGAACACGAAGCGCTCGTACGCGTCCAGGCTCATGCCCGCGTCCTGCGCCCCGGACGGCGTGGGGTAGAGCGTCCCGACCCAGCGCGTGTGCTCGACACGATGGTCCTGGACCGGCCGCATCCGGCTCTCGAGCCGGCCCAAGCGGCCCGGATCGGCACTCTGCAGCGCGCGGCTGTTCGTCGGTGCCGCCACGCGGATCCAGGCGTCGGTTCGCTGCACCTCGTAGAGCGCGAACGTCGGCTCGCTCTCCAGGTAGGCGTCGCTGGCGCACTCGAGCAGATCCTGCTGGAGCTCGGGGTAGCCGAGCCGAAGGAGGGGCGTGGCGCCGCGGAGAAGCACGCCGCGCATCAGCGCGCGAGCCAGCTCGGTGGCGGGGCTCTCGACGTTGAGCGAGACGACGTCGCCCGGCGCGACCTCGGTGCAGTAGTCGAGCAGCAGGTCGGCGTACCGATCGATCACGGGAGGATGCATGCGTCCGAGGATACCCGTCATCCGCCCCGCCCTCTGGGCCCCCTGCGCGCGAGGGCGCCCGGGGTACGCTCGCCGGATGGACGTGGAGATCTGGGACGTCTTCGCCGATCGGCCGCTCGCCGGAAACGCGCTTGCCGTCGTGCACCACGACGGGCGCGTCGGCGACGCCGCGATGCAGCGGCTCGCTCGCGAGTTCGGCTTCTCGGAGACGGTCTTCGTGCGTACCTGGACCGAGCCTGGTCGGGAGACGCGTCTCCCGACGCTGCGCATCTTCACGCCCGCGTGCGAGCTGCCCATGGCGGGACATCCGACGATCGGCGCGGCGTTCTCCCTCGATCGTCGCGACGCGATCGCCGGCCCGCGCGCCACGGTGGCGTCGGGGATCGGTCCGGTCGACCTGGTGCTCGATCGCGACGAGGGGGGTGTCCTGCGGCGCGTGTGGATGGATCAGGGACGCCCCCGACGGGAGGCGGTCGTGACGGACCGGGCGGCCGTCGCCGCGGCGCTGGGGCTCGGCCGCGACGATCTTCGACCCGGGCTTCCGATCGAAGCGTGGAGCGCCGGCAACCCGTTCCTGCTCGTTCCGCTGGTCGATCTGGACGCTCTGGGGCGCGCCCGCCTGGACGTCGGCGCGCTGGGGCCGTGGATCGATCCCGATCATCGGGCCGTCCTCGCGTTCGTGCGTCCAGCGTCCGGACCGCTGCGCTGCCGCATGTTCGGCGAGGTGTTGGGCGTCGCCGAAGACCCCGGGACCGGCAGCGCCCACGGCCCCCTCGCCGCCTACCTCGTCCGGCACGGGCTGGTGCCGTTCCCGGCCGACGACGCCGGCGACGAGCTCGAGAGCGTGCAAGGCGTCGAGATGGGCCGTCCGTCGCGCCTGTTCATGCGCATCCGGCCGCCGGGCGCGTCGCCCGCCACGACGGCGGCGCCGGATCCGGCCGACGTGCGCGTGCAGGTCGGCGGCCGTGCGGTCCTCGTGCTCGAAGGTCGCCTGGCGGCGACGCTCGATCTGGACGCGCCATGAGCGACGCGCCGGACGACCGCGGCCAGCGTCTCCAGAAGGTGCTCGCCCGGGCGGGAGCGGCGACGTCCCGCCGGAAGGCGGAAGCGCTCATCGCGGCCGGTCGCGTGACGGTGGACGGCGCCGTCGCCACCCTGGGCGATCGCGTTCCGGCGGGCGCGACGGTCCTTCTGGACGGCAAGCCGGTCGAGGTGCCGACCGGTCGCACCGTGCTGGTGCTGCACAAGCCTGCCGGCGTCGTGACCACCCAGCACGATCCCCAGGGACGGCCGACGGTGATGGACCTCGTCCCCGCCACGCCCGGCCTGCACCCGGTCGGACGCCTCGATCGCGACAGCGAGGGCCTCCTGCTGCTCAGCGACGACGGCGAGCTGGCGCTGCGGCTCACGCACCCGCGCTACGAGCACACCAAGCGGTACCGGGCGTGGTGCGCCCACGGCACCGTGGACGGCGCGGCGCTGGCGCGCCTGCGGCACGGCGTCGAGCTCGAGGACGGCGTCGCTCGCGCCGACCGTGCCCGCCCGGCCGACGGCGGCTGCCGGATCGATCTGCACGAAGGCAGGAATCGTCAGGTTCGACGCATGCTCCAGGCGGTCGGCCATCCCGTCGTCCGGCTCGTGCGCACGCGCGTCGGTCCGATCGAGCTCGGCGAGCTCGAGCCGGGCGACTGGCGCGAGGCGACGCCCGAAGAGCTGCGAGCGCTCGGGTATGATCCGGAACCGAACGGCCGTTGATCCGGCCGACCACCGCGCTCCCGCGCCTGCCGGAGGAACCATGCACCAGACCGTCTTCACGCCCGGACAGGGCGCCGTCCAACTCGACGAGGCCCGTATCCGGGCGCGCGTCACGGAGCTGGGCCGGGAGATCGCTCGCGACCACGACGGCAAGCCGCTCCATCTGGTATGCGTCCTGAACGGCGCGTTCCTGTTCATGGCCGACCTGGTTCGCGCGATCGACGCGCCGCTGACGGTCGACTTCCTCTCCGTCTCGAGCTACGGCAGCCGAACGGAGTCGTCCGGCGAGGTCCGTCTCGTGAAGGATCTCGATCAGAGCCTGAAGAACAAGCACGTCGTGCTGGTCGAGGACATCGTGGACACCGGCCTCACCATGCGGTACCTGCTGCAGTACCTGGAAGGTCGCGGGCCGCTCTCCGTCAAGGTGGCCAGCCTGCTCAGCAAGCCGTCCCGCCGACGCGTCGACGTGCCGGTGCACTACCTCGGCTTCGAGATCGATGACGCGTTCGTCTACGGGTACGGGCTCGACGTGGACCACAAGTACCGCAACCTTCCGTTCGTGACCAGCATGACGCCCAGCGAGTTCGAGGCGCTGGACGAGTGAGCGGAACGCGCCGCCGGACGCTGGTCGGGGGCGTCGCCCTGTTGCTGCTCGGCGTCGGGCTCGGCCAGGCGTTCCGCGACACCACGCCGCCCGCGCTCTGGGTCGAGGGGCCGTCCCGGCTGGCGGCGGGGGAGACGTTCTCGCTGCGGATCAGCGCCGACGAGCCCGTGAGCTACGCCGTGCGCTACGCCGACCAGGCGATCGTGCGCGTCGAGCAGGACCTGACCGTTCAGCTCGAGGCACGGCCCGGCGCCGGGACGGTCGCGATCGAGGCGACCGACGGCGCCGGGAACGTGACTTCCGCCCGACACGAGATCGAGGGCGTCGCCGTTCCGCACGCCGCGCTGGCCGTGAGCGGCGGCGATCTGCCCGGCGCGCCGTTCACCGCGATCTTGCGCTTCGAGCCGCCAGGTGCCCAGGTCACGAGCCCCGGGCTGACGATCGACGGCCGCCAGGCGGCGCTGCACGGCGACGCCGAGGGGTGGTTCGTGTTCGGCGCCGTTCCGCTGACGACGGAGGAAGGCGCGTTCACCGTCGGCGCGGCGTGGACCGACGGTCTCGGGCGTCCCGGCAGCGGTCGTCTCGTCGTGCCCCACGGCCCCCTTCCGCAGGAGGTCGAGGAGCTCCGGCTGTCGGCCGCGACCCTGTCGGTCATCACGCCCGAGGGGCGCGAGCTCGAAGCCGCCGCGATCGCGGCGGCACGCGCGGACGCGAGCGACCCGCCCCGCTGGACGGAGCCGTTCGTCCTTCCGATCGAGGGCCGCGGCACGTCGGGATTCGCGCGTCCCCGGCGCTACGCCGCCGGGGGTCCCGTGAGCTTCCACCTCGGCGAGGACATCGCCGCCCCGACCGGCACGCCGATTCGCGCGACGAACGACGGCCTGGTCGTGCTGGCCGGTCAGTACCCGATCAAGGGCGGCCTCACGATCGTCGACCACGGTGCCGGCGTCACCAGCCGCTACTACCACCAATCGGCGATCCTCGTCGAAGCGGGCGACGTCGTGCGGCGCGGTCAGACCATCGGCGAGGTCGGCAGCACCGGTCTGTCCACCGGCCCGCATCTCCACTGGGAGATGCGGGTCGCCGGCGAGCCGAGCGACCCGCTGGCCTGGGTCGACCGCTCGCGGCCGTGAGGAGCGCCGTCCTGAGCGTCGTCCTGATCGCCGGCATGCTGGGCGTCGCCGCCGCCCAGCAGCGGTCCGCGTCGCTCGCGAGCCCGGTTGCGGCGCCGGACGTCCGCTTCGCGCGCCCGGCAGCCGAGGGGGTCTGGTACGAGATCTTCGTGCGCAGCTTTCGGGATTCCGACGGGGACGGCATCGGCGACCTGGCCGGAGTCACCTCGCGCCTGCCGTACCTGGACGAGCTCGGGATCGACGGAATCTGGCTCACGCCGATCCATCCGGCGTCCAGCTACCACGGCTACGACGTGACCGACTACATGGGGGTCGCGCCCGAGTACGGCGAGCTGTCCGATCTCGAAACGCTCGTCGCCGCGGCTCACGCTCGCGGCATCCGGGTCGTCCTCGATCTGGTCCCCAACCACACCTCGCGCGATCATCCATGGTTCCAGGCCGCCCTCGCCGGCGACCAGGAGGCCCGCGAGCGCTACGTTTGGCGCGCGTCCGATCCCGGCTGGATCGGCCTGGGAGGCCCCGCCTGGCATCCGGCGGGCGACGCGTTCTATCTGGGCCTGTTCGGGAGCGGGATGCCGGACCTGAACCACGACGGTCCCTGGGTTCGCGACGAGCTGAAGCGGATCATGCGATTCTGGCTCGAGCGCGGCGTGGACGGCTTCCGGGTCGACGCGATCCAGCACATCGTCGAGAGCGAGGAGGGGATCGTCGCGGGCACGCCGGGCACGCTGGCCTGGGTCCGCGAGATGCAGGCGTGGCTGCACCACGTCGCGCCCCACGCGTTCTGGCTGGGCGAGACGTACGCCCTCTCGGCTCCGACGGTCGCCGCGTACCACCACGACGGCGACCTGGACATGAGCCTCGACTATCCGGGCTGGGCGGCGCTGTTCGACGCGCTCTCGCAACGGAGCGCCGGCCCGCTCGAGACGGCGCTCGAGCAGAATGCCGGGCTCTACCCCCCACAGGCGCGCAGGGCCGTGTTCTCCGCGAATCACGATCAGATCCGACCCGCCTCGGTGCTCGGCGTCCTGCGCCGCGACGAGGCCCGCCTGAAGCTGATCGCTGGGCTGCTCGCGACCCTGCCGGGAACGCCGCTGCTCTACTACGGCCAGGAGATCGGGCTCCCGAACGGCCCCGGCGATCGCGACGAGCAGAAGCGGACGCCGATGACGTGGTCCGCAGCCCCGGGCCGCGGATTCAGCGACGCCGAGCCGTGGATCGCGTTCTCGACCGACGACCCGGCGTTGAGCGTCGAGGCGCAACGGGCGGACCCGGATTCCCTCTGGTCGACGTACCGCACGCTGATCGCGGCGCGTCGTGGTCTCCCGGCGCTGACGCGAGGAACGACCCGCCTGCTCCGGCCGGAGGCCCCTCAGCTGCTGGTGTTCGTTCGGCAGGAGGGTGGAGAGCGGCTGCTGGTCGTCGCGAACCTGGGCGTGCGTCCGGCGGTGCTCGCGGCGTCCGAGCGCCCGGGCGCTCCGGCCGAGACCGTGCACGGCGCCCCGGTCGGCGAGGCCGACTGGGAGATCGAGGGACTGGGATTGCGGATCGTGCGACTGGCCGGCTCGGCGGACTGAGCGGCCCATCGCCGGCCGGTGCTATCCTCGGGCCTCATGGAACCCAACCCCGACGCCGCTTCTTCGGACGCCGCATCCTCGGACGTCGAACGCTCCGAAGCCGTGCTCTCGGAAGCCGAGCTGTCCGCCGCGGAGGGCGCGCGCCCACGGGTCTTCTCGGGCGTCCAGCCGTCCGGAGATCTCCACCTCGGCACCTACCTCGGTGCGCTTCGCCAGTGGGCTCTGCATCAGGACGAGCGCGACAACATCTTCTGCGTCGTCGATCTCCACGCCCTCACCGTTCCCGAGGACGTCGATCCGAGGACGCTTCGGGCGAAGAGTCGCGAGGTCGCGGCGCTGTACCTGGCGTCGGGGATCGATCCGGAGACGAACATCGTGTTCGTGCAGTCGCACGTGCGGGAGCACACCGAGCTGACCTGGCTGCTCAACTGCACCACCCCGCTCGGTTGGCTCTACCGGATGACGCAGTTCAAATCGAAGAGCGAGGGCCGCGAGTCGGTCTCCACCGGACTGCTGGACTACCCGGTCCTTCAGGCGGCCGACATCCTGCTCTACGACACCGACGTCGTCCCGGTCGGCGAGGATCAGGTTCAGCACGTCGAGCTCACGCGCGACATCGCCCAGCGGTTCAACCACCTCTTCGGCGAGGTGTTCCGGCTTCCGAAGGCGGTCGTCCCCAAGAGCGGGGCGCGCGTGATGGGGTTCGACGATCCCGAGGTCAAGATGTCGAAGTCGTACGCGCGGGTGCGCGACCGCCATGCGGTCCATCTGCTGGACGACGATGCGCGGATCAAGAAGACGGTCATGAGCGCCGTGACCGACTCCGGTCGCGAGCTCCGGTTCGAGCACGCCGGCCCGGGCGTTCGCAACCTCCTGGGCATCCTCCAGAGCCTGACGGACGAGCCGATGGACGCGGTCCAGGCGCGGTTCGAGGGCAAGGGCTACGGCGATCTCAAGAAGGCCGTCCTGGAAGCGATCCTGGAGACGCTTCGACCGATTCGGGCGCGGTATCGGGAGTACGCCGCCGATCCGGCCGAGCTCGACGCCGTGCTGGCGCGCGGCGCCGACCGGGCGCGCGAGCAGGCCGCGCGAACGGTGGCGCGCGCGAGATCCGCATTGGGCGTCGGCACCTGAGCGGTCCGTCGTCCTCCGGCGTCCTGTTCCTCTTTCTCGACGGCGTCGGTCTGGGCTCGGACGATCCGGAGCGCAACCCGTTCGCCTCCGTCCCCACGCCGACGCTGGACGAAGTCGCGGGCGGCGACTTCGTCGCGCCTCGCACCGGCCGACGTCCGGCAGGCCGGTTCGAGCGGCTGGACGCCACCCTGGGCGTCGCGGGGCTGCCCCAGTCGGCGACCGGGCAGAGTGCGCTGCTGACGGGAAGAAACGCCGCGTCGGTGATGGACCGCCACTACGGTCCGTGGCCGGGACCCACCTTGAAGCGCCTGCTGGACGAGGGCCAGCTGTTCTCGTGGGCCGCCAGGCGGTTCGGTCTGGACGCGGTCGCGTGGGGCGGCGCGTATCCGGCCGGGTTCTTCGACGCGCTCGAGCGGGGTCGACTACGGCTGAACGCCCCGGCGTACGCCGCGAGGAGCGCGGGCGTGGTTCTGCCGGGCGAGGTCGCGTACCGGTCCGGGTCGGCCGTGGCGGCGGACCTGGACGGCGCGTGGTTCGCGTCGCAAGGGATCGAGCCGCCGGGCGGCTTCGTGCCCGGTCCTCCTGGAGCGGAACGGGCAGGGGAGCGGCTCGCGGCGGCCGTGGCCGGGACGGCGTTCGCGTTTCTCGACGTGTGGCTCACCGACCGGATCGGTCACCGGGGAAGCGTCGGCGAGGGACGCGACCTCGTGCGGCGCCTCGACGCGTTCGTGGCGGGGGTGCTCCGTGCTCGGGAGCCGGCCATGACCGTCGTGATCACCAGCGACCACGGAAACGTCGAGGATCTCGCGCACCGGCGCCACACGCGGGCCGACGTGCCGTTGATCGTCGTCGGTCCGGGCGAGCGGGCGTTCGAGGGCGCGCGCTCGATCCTCGACGTGGCCCCCGCCGTTCGAGCGGTCTGGGCAGCGCCGTAGCCCGTACGACGAGACCGGTCGTTCAGCCCGCCGCAGGGCGCCCGGCTGGTCCGGAGGGACCTCAAAGCCCCAGCAGGACGACGGCCTCGTACCATGCGCCCACCAGCAGCAGCATCGCCGCCCACGGCAGGGTCGAGATCAGCTTCCGGT
>CAZLQH010000006.1:0-3204 GCA_964561595.1 uncultured bacterium
CCGGGCGTCCTCGATCCTGCGTCACGAAGCCATGACCAGCGGCACCGCGTCGGTCCTGGCGCCCGCCACCGTCCCGTACAGCGTATGCGGCGTCGCCTGCTCGACGGTGACGCGGTGCACGCCCAGGCGCTGGATCTGTCCCTTGGGGACGAGGACGGTGTGGTTCTGGTCCGAGCTTCCTACCGCGTAGTCGCTGTCCGCTTGGATCTCCCGGATCAGCACCCGCGTCTCGCGGCCCAGCCAACGCTGGTTCGCCTCGAACGCGTAGCGCTTCTGTTTGTCGATGAGTCGCTGCAGGCGCTCGACCTTGACCTCGCGCGGCATGTCCTCGAAGCGCTCGGCGCTGGGCGTGCCGGGCCGGGCGGAATAGATGAACATGTACGCGTGCTCGTAGGCGACCTCGTCGAACAGCGTCATCGTCTGGTCGAAGTCCGCCTCCGTCTCGCCGGGAAAGCCGACGATGAGGTCGGTGCTGATCACGACGTCCTCGACCTTGGCGCGGATCTCGCGGACGATGTCGAGGTAGCGCTCGCGCCGGTACTCGCGCGCCATGCGCCGCAGGACGGCGTCGCTGCCCGACTGGACCGGCAGGTGGATGAAGCTGCACACGTTGGGCTCGTCCGCGATGACGTCGATGATGTCGCTGGTGAAGTTCATCGGGTGGCTGGTCGTGAACTTCACGCGCGGAATGCCGATCTGCGCCACGAGGCGCAGCAGCTCCGCGAAGCTGGGGAGGCCGTCGTCCTTGAGGCCGTAGCTGTTCACGTTCTGGCCCAGCAGCACGACCTCCTGCACGCCCGTGTCGCGCATCGCCTGGGCCTCGGCGAGGATGACGTCCACGGGACGCGAGACCTCGGGTCCGCGCGTGGTGGGCACGATGCAGTAGGTGCAGTGATGGTCGCAGCCGCGCATGATCGTCAGGAAGCCGGTCAGCGCGTCGGGGGCGGGCGGGATCAGCGTCTCGAGGTCGGTCTTGAACCGGAGGCTCTCGTAGCGCTCCTGGCCGCCTCGCAGTGCGTCCAGGGCAGGCCCGATGTCGGTGATCGCGCCGGGCCCCAACAGGATCTCGACGCCGAACTTCTCGGCGATCGCCCGGCCTTCCTCGAGCTGTGCGAGGCAGCCCATCATTCCTACCGTCACGTCGCGTCCCTGCCGCTTCTGCTTGCGGAGCTCGCCCAGCAGCGAGACGACCTTCTCGACCGGCTTGCCGCGGACCGCGCAGGTGTTGACCAGCAGCAGCTCGGCGTCGCCTGGGTGGTCGACGAGCCGGTGCCCACCCGCCACGAGCTCGGAGCGGATCGTGTGGGTGTCGTACTCGTTCATCTGGCAACCGTAGGTGATCACGTGGGCGCGCACGCGGGACCTCCAAGGGAATGTCGGGCGGGGACCGTGCCGGACCGGCCCCGGAGCGAGACGCGAGGATACCAGTCGTGCCGGCGGAGCGGCGGGCCACGGCGACGTGGCGTCTTGGCGAGCGACCGTGCCGAGCGACCGTGGCGAGAGGTCGCCCCCCGTTCGTCAGGCGATCAGCCTCCGAAGACCGCGTTCAGCATCCGCGGCAGGCCCCACGCCGCCAGGACCAGCGCGAAACTGGCGACCGCGGCCAGGAACCCCATCGCCATCGCGCGTGGCCAGCGACGCGACACGGCCGGAAGCGCCGACAGGGCGACCAGGAGCGTGCCCGCCAGGAACAGCCAGGCGGCGACCGCGATCAGCCAGTCCCAGGTGGGATTCATGGTGCCGTAGGTGCGACCGTGGACGGCCGTCCCGGTAGAAGGGCCGGCGCCGGTCCCGAGGTCAGGGTGAAGCTCTCCACGACGCGGATCGTATCGTCATCGGCCAAGACACCGACCGACACCGAGCGGCGCTCATTCGCGACGGGAAGCCAGGCGCGAAGCCAGACGCCGTCCGTCGCGACCTCCTGACGGACGTCCGGCCGGTGCCGGCCGCCTACGAGGAGATGCAACGCTGCGGGAGCGGTGCGATAGCCGATCCGCACCTCCACGCCGGGCTCGGAGGAGGCCTCGAACGCCGCGTCCGACAGCTGGACGGGACCGAACGGCGCGCCGGCGTCCCGTCGCCAGCCCGCGGCGGGGTCCAACGTTCCCGCATCCGACGGCACGTAGCTGCCGCGGCCGCTCGCCACGCCCAGCACCAGATGCGTGGGTGCCGGCAGCGCGTCCACGCGCACCGTCGTTCCGCCCTCGCCGAGCCGTGCACGGGCCACCGGCCGGCCGTCCACGAACGCCATCGCGTCCGTTCCCGCCGGTCCGTCGAGCGTGAAGCGCCAGCGCTCGCTGGTGCGGAGCGCGGCCGACGCGCCCAGCGCGATCCGCTCGATCGGTCGAGCTCCGAACAGCTGCACGACGTAGCGCCCGCCCGGTCCGTCGGCGACACCGAACCCGACGTGCGTGAAGCCGGGATCGAGCAGGTTCCTTCGGTGCGGTGGCGACGCCAGCCAGCCGTCGACGGCTCGCCGCGCGACCGATGCGCCGGGGATCCGAGCGAGGTTCTCGCCGATCTCCACGAGCGCCACCCCGGCGAGCGCGACGCGGTCGGCCGGCGTGGCCCGCGCCGGATCGGGCGAGCCGTGATCCAGGACGCCGCGGCGCGCGTTCTCGAACGCGTGCGCCGTGGCGGCCCGGGCCAGGCCGGGATCGGGCCGCAGCGGTGGCAGGCCGTGCGCGGCGCGCGCGGCGTCGGTCGCCACGTGCAGATCCGCGATCGCTCCGGCCGGGACGGGCGCCTCGCCGATGGGGGGCTCGCCGACCGACGTCTCGTCGCCGGTCTGCGCTGCGGCGGCGCCGGCGAGGAGGGCGCAGGTGGTCAGAACGGCGAAGAGCATCGACACGACGGCACGCATTCCGGGACGATACCGCTCCGGCGGCGCGACGACGGTGGCCACGCAGCCCGTCACGCGATCCGTCGCGGAGCGCGGCGCTGGGGCCGTTCGCGCCGCGGTGTACGCTTCGGCATGCCGACCGACGACCTCGAAGCCGCGACGCTCAGGCCGTTCCGCGACATGATCGCTCTCGTGGTCCGCTCCGTCCCGCCGGGCCGGGTCGCGACCTACGGCGCGGTCGCGGCGTGGGCGGGGCGCCCCGGAGCGGCCCGCGTGGTCGGAGGTGTGCTCCGCTCGCTGGCTGCCGAGGACCCGACGTTTCCGTGGCACCGGATCATCAACGCCCAGGGCGGGATCAGCAC
>CAZLQH010000006.1:3304-64502 GCA_964561595.1 uncultured bacterium
AGGACCCGACGTTTCCGTGGCACCGGATCATCAACGCCCAGGGCGGGATCAGCACGTACAAGGTCGGCGCGGGCGAGCTGCAGGAGGCGCTGCTGACGCGCGAGGGGGTTCGGGTCGTGAACGGCGCCGTCGATCTGGCGAGGTACGCGTTCCGCCCGGAGGGGCCGCAGGACGCGCCGCCGGACGCGCCGGAGTGAGCGTTCGCGCGCCATGCCCTCGTTCCCGCGTCAGCCGATGCGGATTCCGTCCTCGACCAGGCTGTAGACCGTAACCCGCCTGTCGACGCGGCGCCGGAACGGCCCCACCCGGACCGTCAAGCGGACCCACACCCCACCGTGCTCGCGCAGGTTCCGCGCCGCCTCGCCCAGGCCGGGGACCAGCCAGGCGAACGCGCTCAGGACGGACGCCTGAAGCTCCGCCCCTACGTCGCGAAGTCCGGGGGACGGGTAGGGCGCGACGAAGCTCGCCTCGAACAGCGACGCGCGGCGCCCCGGGAGCGACGCGCCGCTGACGAGCCGGTAGCGCTCCAGGCGGCGCGTGCGGGTACGGATGTTCGTGCCGCCGTTGCGGCCGGGCGTGCGCTCGTAGGTGTTCTCGACGAGCTCCAGCGTCACGTTGGTGCGCTGGACCCGCGCGTACGGCACCAGGCGCGCGTCGGCGACGAGGGTCTGACCGGCCGCGGCGCGGTCCGGAACGTCCAGGGCGACGTCGTGCAGGAGCCGCTCGGTCGCTGCCCGGTTCACGGCCGCCAGCGTCGCGGCGGCGGAGAGCGCGACCTGGGTCGCTTGGGCCGGCTCCGCCAGCGCCAGCCACGGGGCGACCTCGGGTCGGATCAGCAGGAGCGCGCCCAGCGCCAGGCCGGCGCCGTGCAGCAGCGAGAGCCAGCCGGCGGGCCGCTCGAACCATCCAGGCTGCGGTGGAAGGTCGAGCGGCGGGTTCTCCTGCCAGCGTCGCGCGAGACCGCAGCGGTCGCAGGTGAGCCCGTCGCGATTGACGTAGTCGCACGCGGAGCAGGTCCAGCCGGAGGAGCGCGCCGCAGGCGCGACGGCGTCGGGTGCCATGCCCGAAGCATAGCCCCGCGTCCGCCGGCGTTTCCCGGCACGGGCACGCGAGCGGGTACCATGCCGGCATGGACGCCGACACCCCCACGATCGACCTGGCCCGCGCCCTGGTCCGGGCTCCGAGCCCGTCGGGCACAGAAGGGCCGGCGGCCCAGGTGCTGCTCGGCGCCTTCCATCGACTCGGCTTCGACCGGGCCTGGCTCGACGAGGCCGGCAACGTCATCGGCGTCTTCGAGCGTGGCGAGGGCCCGACGGTGATGCTCAACGGACACCTGGACACGGTTCCCATCGGCGACGCCTCGCTCTGGCCGCATCCGCCGCTGGACGGCGAGATCGCCGACGGGCGGCTGTGGGGACGCGGCGCGTCGGACATGAAGGGCAGCCTGGCGTGCATGACGGTGGCGGCCGCGGAAGCGGCCGCGCGCGGCTTCGACGGCACGCTGGCGGTGACCGGCGTGGTGCAGGAGGAGGTCGGCGGGCTAGGCGCCCGCTGGCTTGGCGAGACTTCGAGCCCGGACGTCATCGTGCTGGGCGAGCCCAGCAAGCTGTCGCTCAAGCTGGGGCATCGCGGTCGCGTCGAGGTGGACGTGCACCTGCCCGGAAAGATCGCGCACGCCGCGAAGCCCGAGCTGGGCGAGAACGCCCTGTACCGGGCGTCGCGTTGGCTGGCCCTGCTCGAGACGCTCGAGCTTCCCTCGGGCGGGCCGTTGAACGGCTCGACCGCCACGCCGACGCGCCTGGTGAGCCACCCCTCGGACGGCTCGAACGTCGTCCCGGGCGAAGCGGTGATCACCGTGGACTACCGCAACCTGCCCAGCGATCCGCCCGAAGACGTGGTCGCGCGCCTGCAGGCGCTGGATCCGGGCGCGACGCTGGTGATCTCCGAGGAGGACGCCGTGAGCGAGTCCGGAACGGTCCGGCTGACCTTTCCGCGCGTCAATCCCGCCTACCTCGCGCCCGGCGAGAACCGCTGGACGAACAGGGCGCGCGAGGCGCTGCGCGAGATCTTGCCCCGGCACGGCGTCGCGTTCGAGGAGGGCACCTGGTGGTTCGCGACCGATGCGCCGTTCCTGGCCGAAAGCGGCGCGGTGGTCGTGGGCTTCGGGCCCGGCGAGGAGGAGCTGGCGCATACGACCCGCGAGAGCGTTCGCCTGGACGCGCTCGAGATCGCGACCGAGGTGTACCGGGACCTGGCGCTGGCCCTGCTGGCGGAGGCGTCGTGACGCCTGATGGCCTGAAGGGCGCGGTCGTGACGCTGAACGGCGATCGCTGGACGGTCGTCGACGTCGCTCCCGCCGAGCCGCTGGCCGAGATGGTCGCCGCCATCCTGGAGGACGAGGGAATCCTGTCCGTGGTGCGTGGCGCCGACCCGCTGGACGACGTGTACAGCCACCTGGGTGGATCCCGCGTCGGCACGACGGTGGTGCTGGTTCCCGAGGCAGACGCCGAGCGCGCGTTCGAGATCATCGCGGAGACCGTGACCGACTACCAGGGCGACGAGCTCGACGCGTTGTTGGCCGAGGGCGCGCACCCGTCCGAGGACGGCGCGGGCGATGGCGAGGACGAGGACGAGAACGAGAACGACGGGGAGGACCGGCCCCGACCGTGAGGGGAGCCACCGCCGCCAGGCTGCACCGGCGGGCGGCGACGATCAGCCTGGCCGGCGCGATCCTGGTGCTCGGGCTCAAGACGGCCGCCTGGGGGCTGACCGGATCCGTCGGTCTGGCGTCCGACGCCGCGGAGTCGATCGTGAATCTGATCGCCGCGACCACGCTGGTCGTCGCGATTCGTCTGGCGAGGACGCCGCCCGACTACCAGCATCCGTACGGGCACGAGAAGATCGAGGACCTCTCGAGCGCGTTCGAGGCCGGCCTGATCCTGCTGGCGGCGACGCTGATCGCCGGCTCGGCCGTAGGTCGGCTGATCGATCCGGTCGCGCTCGACCGGGTCGGCGTGGGCTTGGCCGTGTCGGGCGTGTCGGCGGCGCTGAACGGCGGTCTGGCCGCCTGGCTGTGGCGTCAGGGCGAGAGGCTGGACTCGGCGGCGCTGAGGGCGAACGCCAGGCACCTACGGACCGACGTGTGGACGTCGGCCGGGGTGCTGATCGGCGTGGCGTCGGTCGCCGCGACCGGGATCGAGCGGCTCGACCCCATCCTCGCTCTTCTGGTCGCCGCGCACATCGCTCGGGAGGGGGTTCGCGTGCTGGGCGGCGCGATCAGCCGCCTGATGGACGAGCGGCTGCCTCCGGACGAGGAGCGACGGATCTTGGAGGCGTTGGACGCCGATCCGCGGATCCTGGGCTTCCATCGGCTCCGCAGCCGACGCTCGGGCCGGGCCCGGTTCGTCGAGGTCGACGTGTTCGTCGACCCCGAGTCGACGGTGCGGGCGGCGCACGACGTGGTCGTCGATCTCGAGGACGCCGTCCATCGAATGCTGCCGAACCTGGTGACGACGGTGCACGTCGAGCCGTTCGAGCCGGGCAGGCGCGAGGGGCCCACCGAGCCGCGCGACGAGTACCCCTGACGGCTCGGTCGAGCGCGCCTCGCCGCGCGCCGCGGTCGGCGACGGTTCACTCGAGCGGCTTCAGGTTCGCCTCGATCTGCTGGCGACGCGGCTCCAGGAAGGGCGGAAGCACGACCTTCTCGCCGAGACGCTCGGGATCCTCGTCCACGGCGAAGCCCGGACCGTCCGTGGCCAGCTCGAACAGGAGCCCGTTCGCGTCGCGGACGTACAAGCTTCGGAACCAGAAGCGGTCGACCGGGCCGCTGTTCGGAACGCCCGCCTGGCGAAGGCGCGCCGCCCAGGCGTCGTATTCGGCGTCCGCGATCCGGAACGCGACATGATGCACGCCGCCCGCTCCGGGCCTGGCCGGGACCGCCTCGGGGTCGATCTCGAGCTGGAGCTCGGCGTGCGGTCCTCCTTCGCCCATCGCGAGTACCCGCACCTCGCGTCCGCCGTCGTCGAAGCTGCGGTCGTGGCGCATGCCCAGCGCACGCTGGAGCAGCGTCTCCGTCGCGGCCGGATCGCGCACGGTGGCCCGGATCGGACCCAAGCCGCGAAGCTGATGCGTGACCGGAACGGTCGAGCCGCGCCACGGCAGCGGCGGGTCGCCGGCACCGCCGTCGTCGACGAGGGCCAGCCGCTGGCCTTCGGGATCCTCGAACGGCAGCGTCCAGCGGCCGTCGAGCTCGGTCGGTGGGTGGGCCGAGACGCCGTGCTCACGCAGTCGCGCCTCCCACCACGCCAGCGCATCGCTTCCGGCGACGCGCAGGTGCGTGCGCGTGAACGCCTGTCCGCCGCGACGCTCGCGAGGCACGTCCCAGTCGAAGAACGTCAGGTCGGTCCCGGGCGAGCCGGCACCGTCGGCGTAGAACAGGTGGTACGCCGACACGTCGTCCTGGTTCACGCTGCGCTTGACCAGGCGCATGCCCAGGACCTCGGTATAGAAGCGCAGGTTGCCGCGGATGTCGGCCGAGACGGCCGTCAGGTGGTGGATGCCGTGAGGTTCCATGCGTGCCTCCCTCTCCCCACAAGGATCGCCCGGCGCGACCATCGGCACCGACAGCGGGCCTACGGAGTCGGATCGTGCGAGGGAAACCTTCGTGACAGGCGGTCGCTGTCCGCGTCGCCGAAGCGCAGCGGCGCATCGGCCCAGGCGGCGGCGAAGTCGACGCCGATGCGCGGTCCGACCGCCACGCGGGCCGGCGCGGCACCGTCGACGATCCGGATCCGACCGGTCGTCAGGTCGGATCGGTCGTCGTCCAGTCCGATGCCCAGAGCGTCGCTCAACAAGCCGGGCCCATGCGTCCGTGCCTCGAAGTTCAGCGGCTCCACCGCGCGGATCAGGACCGCGTGCGGATCGCCCGCTTCGGACGCGACGACGTTGAACAGCCTGTGGATGCCGTAGATCAGGTAGACGTACGCCGTGCCCGGTGGGCCGTAGAGGCTCTCGGTCCGGCGCGTGCGCCCGCGGGAGGCGTGGCACGCCAGGTCGGACTCGCCGAGGTACGCCTCGGTCTCGACGATGCGAGCCCGGCGCGGGACGTCGTCGAGGCCTTGGCGGCGGACCTCGAGGACGCAGCCCAGCAGTCGCCTCGCGACGACGTCGGCGTCACGCGCGTACACCTCGCGTGTCAGCGGCTTGGGAGCGGTACGCACCGACGCCACGTCAGCCGAGGTGTGGCGCCAGCGGAACGACGTCGACGGGGTCGCCGGGGGACAGCTGGGTGGATGGCGGAACGATCGCCAAGGCGTCGGCTGCGGCCAGCGTGCGCACCACGCCCGAGTTCTGGTCGCCGGCCGGGCGGGCGATCAGGCGGCCGTCCTCGCGGCTCACGGCGACGCGCAGCAGGGTCGTCTTCGGGCCCGCCGAGCGGAGCGGGGCTCCCGCATGCGCCGGCAGGCGGCGCGCGTAGGGCAGCGGTGCGTCTTGGCCGGACGCCCGGTCCAACCACGCCCGCGCCAGGACCAGGAACGTCACCGATGCCGACACGGGGTTTCCGGGGAGCGCCAGCCACGGGCGGCCGTGCAGGTGCGCGAACGTCGCCGGCCCGCCCGGTTTGAGCAGCACCTTGCGGAACGCGACCCGCCCGTGCTCGCGCAGCAGGTCGCGCACACGGTCGTAGCGGCCCATCGAGATCCCACCGCAGGTGAGGAGCAGATCGAACGGGGGCGCCGCGTCGAGCGCGGCCTCGAGCGCACCGAGGTCGTCGCGGACCGGGGGCAGCGACACCGGTTCCGCGCCAGCCGCACGTACCAGCGCGGCCAACGCCGGGCCGTTCGCGTCGAACACGTCGCCCGGACCCAGCGTTCCGCCGGGAGGCACGACCTCGTCGCCGCCCGTCAGGAGCGCGACGCGGAGCGGAACGCGGACCGGCAGCTCCGCGTGGCCCATGGCCGCCGCCAGGGCGATCGCGGCGGCATCGATGCGGCGACCGGCGCCCAGACCGATCTCGCCGGTCCGGACGTCTTGGCCGCGTGGACGCACCGCCCCCTCGGACGCCGCCTCGAAGACCGCCACATGGTCGCCTTCG
Source organism: uncultured bacterium (assembly GCA_964561595.1). Taxonomy (GTDB): domain Bacteria; phylum Deinococcota; class Deinococci; order Deinococcales; family Trueperaceae; genus SLSQ01. Next base: position 9,399 of record CAZLQH010000006.1, read on the forward strand.
TCCCGCAGCCGCTCGACGGGCACGATCGCGTTCGCGCCGTCTGGCACGGCGGCGCCGGTCTGGATGCGGATCGCCTCGCCGGGGCCGACCCGGCCGGGATACGGCCGTCCGGCGGCGGACTCGCCGACGATCCGGAGCCTGACCGGCGCGTCCTCGCTGGCTCCGGAGGCGTCGTCGGCACGGCAGGCGATCCCGTCGAGCGAGGCGTCGTCCACGTTGGGGTGGTCGCAGATCGCGGCGAGGTCACGGGCCAGCACGTGACCCGTCGCACGCGCCAACGACACCGTCTCCCAGGCGTCGGCGCGCGCTGCGAACGCTCGGCGACCGTCCTGCTCGAGCAGCGCGATCGCCGTGTCGAGGGGGACGGGGCGGTCGTCCCAGGCACCGGCGTCACGAGCGTCGTCCATGGCGCGCATGCTATCAGCGAGGCGGCTCGCGGCGTGACGCGGCGGTGGTACGTTCGAACCCCGATCGCCCATGAACCGAACCGACGTCGTTCGTCTCGACCCTCCTCCCGGAACGAGCGCCAGGCTACGGCCCTGGTGGCTCGGAGCGTGAGCGCCCCGTCCCCCCGCCCGCCCGACGAGGATCGGCCGGTCCGACTGGTGCCGGTCGATGCGTCGTGGGGGGAGCGCTATCGGCGGGTCGGCCGCGAGCTCCTCGCGGTGCTGGGCGACGCGTTCGACACGCCGTCGGGCCGCGTGCTCGAGCTCCACCACGTGGGCAGCACGGCCGTGCCCGGCCTGGACGCCAAGCCGACCTTGGACGTGATGGTCCGGGTCGACCGCTGGCCGCTCGACGAAGCGGCGCGCACGGCGTTGGCTGCGATCGGCTTCGTGGATCACGGCGAGCATGGGATCGCGGGACGTCGCTTCTTCACGCGGGGCGTCCACGTCGTGCATCTGCACGTCGTGGCGCCAGGAGCCGTCCCGATGCTCCGGAGACACGTGGCGTTCCGCGACCTGCTGACCGGCGACCGCGCGGCGAGGCGCGACTACGCCGACCTGAAGCGGCGCCTGGTCAGCGCGCACCGTGGCGGCCGGCAGGCGTACGTCCAGGGCAAGCATGGCTGGATTCGCGCCGTCGAGGCCCGAGCGGTCGAGGACGCCACGGCTGGCCTGGGATTCGCGCCGGTCGCCCGGGCGGTCCGTGCTTTCCGGACGGCGCGGGACGTGCCCTGGGGCGGTTGGGCGATCGGGGGCGGCTGGGCGCTCGACCTCTTCCTCGGCAGGCCGTCGCGCGGGCACCAGGACGTCGACGTGGTGGTGGACCGCGTCCACGCCGAACGGCTCCTGGACGCAGCTTCCCGGTCGGGGGTGGCGTTCCGGACCGCGCGCGGGCCGTGGCCGGCCGGGGCGACCTTGCCCGTCGGCGACCCCGCGGATCCGAGCGGGTCTTCCGTGGACCGCCTCGAGGGCCGAGAGGGGCGTGCGCTGGCGACGCCCGCGTTCGAGCAGGCGGAGGCGGCGCTCGGCGAGCCGCTCTTCTGGGACGTGGTCCTCGAGACGCGGCCGGGCACGGAGTGGCGGCTGCGGACCGATCCCGACGTTCGCATGGCGATGGTGCGCGCCGTCGTTCCCATGGAGCTTCCGGACCTCGACCACGACGCGGGCGTCGTGCGCGTGCCGACGCTGGCGCCGGAGATCGTCCTTCTCACGAAGGCGCGCCTGTCGGGCCGCGGCGAGGGCACGGAGGACGGAGCGAAGGACGACGACGACTTGCGTCGCGTCGTTGCGGCGCTGGATCCCGGGGCGCGCGCGTGGCTGAGCCGCGCGTTGCGGCGGGATCCGAGGCACCGCTGGGCCGACCTGCTCGCCTGACGCAGTTCCGTTCTCAGTCGTCGTCCGGATCGAGCGGTCCCGCCGTGACGCCCGGCGGCAGGCCGTCGATCACGCGCATGCCGCGACCGTCCCAGCCCGCGTACGAGAAGAACCGTCCCGGCCGCCGGTCGCCCAGGTAGGCGAGCAGCGGCTCGCGCAGCGGCGGGATCGGGATCGTCCGCTCGATCTCGTCGGCCGGAACGAAGCGGGCCTCGACGATGAAGCCGTCGGGGTCGCGTGGGTTGAGCAGGCCGTCGTAGTCGGCGACGAACGCGAAGCTGATCGCGCGGTCGTTGCGGCGCCGATCCTCGACGTGGACGGCGTACGCGAGATGCTGGATCCGCGTGACGGCGAGCCCGGTCTCCTCGTGCACCTCCCGGCTCAGCGCGTCCAGCGTGGACTCGTACCGCTCGACGACGCCGCCAGGAAGCGTCCAGCGTACGTTTCCGTGCCCCTGCCAGTCGTTGCCGACGAGCAACACCCGTCCTCGCGCGTCGAGGAGGATCGCTGCGGCAACGACGAACTCACGCCGAGCCACCGGCCCGCTCGCTGGGGCGCGCGTCGGTCGCACGGTCGTCGCCGGTGGCGAGTCGCGTGAGCCGGTCGGCCTGCTCGGCCTCGGCCAGGGCGCCTACGATCTCGTCCAGGTCGCCGGCCAGCACCTGGGCGAGGTTGCGCGTGGTGAAGCCGATCCGGTGATCGGTGACGCGGGACTGCGGGACGTTGTAGGTGCGGACCTTCTCCGAGCGGTCGCCGGTGCCGATCTGCACCAGCCTGGCCTCGCGCGCCTCGGCCTCGGCGCGCGCACGCTCGCGCTCCAGCAGGCGGGCGCGCAGGACCGCGAGGGCCTTCTCCTTGTTCTTGAGCTGGCTCTTGCCGTCTTGGCAGGTGACGACGATCTCGTCGTCGCTGCCCGGTCGGTAGGTCAGGCGCACGGCGCTGTCGGTGGTGTTCACCGATTGCCCGCCCGGTCCGGACGAGCGGTACACGTCCACCCGGTAGTCGGAGGGGGAGAGATCGACGTCGACGTCCTCGGCCTCGGGGAGCACCGCGACGGTGACGGTGCTGGTGTGGATCCGTCCCTGCGTCTCCGTCTCGGGGACGCGCTGCACGCGGTGGACGCCCGACTCGTACTTGAGCCGCGAGTAGGCGCCGCGACCGCGCACCTCCGCCGACACCTTGGAGAGGCCGCCGACCTCCGTCGGAGCGGAGTCGAGCAGCTCGACGGCGAAGCCTTCGTTCTCGGCGAAGCGGCGGTACATCTCGAGCATCTCGCGGGCGAACAGCGACGCCTCGTCGCCGCCCGCCGCGGCCCGGATCTCGAGGATGACGTTCTTGTGATCGAACGGATCCTTCGGGATCAGCAGGCGCTGAAGGCTCGCCTCGAGCGCCTCGCGTTGCGGCTCCAGGTCGTCGAGCTCCTCGCGCGCGATCTCGGCGAACTCGGGGTCGCGCCGGAGCTCTTGGGCCTGATCGATCGCCGAGAGGATCCCCCGGTATCTCCGGTAGGCCTCGACGATCGGTTTGAGATCGCCGTAGCGCTGCGTGACGGTCCGGTAGCGGGCCGCGTCGGCCAGCACCTCCGGATCGCCGAGCGTGCGCTCGAGCGTCTCGAACTCGTCTCGGATTCGTTCCAGCGTGGAGATCATTGCGGCCAGCATAGCGTGTCGGTCGCGAGCCGCCGGCCGCGCCTGCGTCGTGCCCGCTCGCGCCTCAGGGAAGCGGCGCCAGTCGGCCGGCCACCAGCCGACCCATCACGAGTCCTTGCGCCAGGGCCGCCTGGGTCGAGTCCATCGACAGGTCGTAGCGTCCCGCGGCCAACGTCGTCTCGGGAAGCGCGACCAGGGCGTCGCGCAGCGCCAGCCTGAAGCCGCGCAGGTCGGTGGGGTCGACGCCGTAGCTGGTCGCCTGCTCGAACGCGCGGCCGAGCAGCACCAGCGCGTCGTGCACGATCGCGCCGTCGGCCAGGTACGGTCGGCTCTCGAGGCGGCCGTCGCCCAGGCCGCGGGCGTCGAACAGCCAGGAGGCCGCAGGGTCGTCCGCGTCGACGGCGCTGGGCACCGACGCCGGCGAGACGGGAACCCGGACGTCCCCCGAGAGGCCGCTGGGCAGGCCGCCCGCGAGCGGATCCAACAGCGCTGCGCGCAGGTAGACCGGTCCGTTCCAGCCGCGTTCGCGGAGTCCCCGGACGGCGACGGCGCTGTCGTCGCGCAGCCCCCAGACGACGATCGCTCCGGGCTCCCGGGTCGCGACCCGGAGCGCTTCGGGCGTGAGGACCGTAGCGTCCGCCGGGTAGCGAGCTTCGGCGACGAGCTGCAGCTCGGGTACGCCCAGGAAACTCAGGAGCCGTGCGACGGCCGTGTCGCCGAACGACCCTTCGAGGGTCATGATTCCCAGACGCGTCACGCCACGCCCGTACGCATCGCGAACCACCGCCTGGAGCTGCGTGGCCTCGTCGGCCGCCAGCACGAACTGCCAGCCTGCAGCGTCGGCGATCCCCCCTGCGGTGGGCGACAGGAGGGGAACGCCGGCGAGCGCGGCTACCGGTGCGACCTGCACGGTCGCTGCCGACGTACTGCAGCACACCAGCGCATGGGCGCCCGCCTCGATCGCGTCGCGCGCCGCGCGTGCGGCGCGGGCCGACGATCCGGCGTCGCTCACGACGCGGACGTCCAGCGGCCGACCGTAGACGCCGCCGAGGCCGGCGCGCCGTGCGGCCCAGGCTTCGGCGACGAGGCGCTCGAGGCGTCCGCGGGGCGCGGCCGCACCGAGGTCGGACACGATCACCGTCAGGCGGTACGGCTCCGGCTGGGCCGGCGCCTGCCCCCAGGCGGCCGGGCCGACGGCGAAGGCGATCAGCGGGACGCAGATCAGAAGGAGCGCGGTGCTGCGAAGGTCACGAAGCATGCACCGTCGTACCGCTCGCAGCGGTGAAGCGGGTGAGACGGGCTCAGTCGCGCGACGCCCTCGAGGCGGTGCGTTGCGCGTGAAGCGTGCGCACCAACGCGTCGAGCATGTCCGCGGTCGTGACGATGCCGACGAGCCGCTCGTCGTCGACGACCGGGAGGGCGCCCACCTTGTTCTCGCGCATGCGAATCGCGGCGGTCTCGGCCGGCTCGGCGGGCCTGGCGGTGAGGACCGGTGTCGTCATCACGTCCCTCACCGTCAGCCGGCTCAGGAGGTAGGTGAGCTCCTGCCTGGACAGCGCGGTGGCGTCGGAGGGCGCGGCTTCGCGCAGGTCGCGGTCGCTCACGATCCCGACGAGCCGGTCGTAACCGTCGACGATCGGAAGGTGGCGAAAGCCGCCCTCCTGCATGCGCCATTCGGCCTCGAGAAGCGGCGTGTCGGGTGCGATCGTCACGGGACCCGTGTGCATGAACTCGCGCACCAACATGGTCCACCTCCTCGCACGCAGCGTAGCGACGGGCGGCCGTTTGCGCGTCGGCGCTTTTCCGACGACCGGCGCGGCCTCGGCACGTCTGGGTTGGGGTGGTGCGCCCGGCAGGAGTCGAACCTGCGACACGAGGCTTAGGAGTCCCCTGCTCTATCCACCTGAGCTACGGGCGCACGAGGACGTTCGCGCGGCGGCGTGGAGCGCGTCCCCGCGACGTCGCGGCCGCCATGATACCCGAATCTCGGCGGGGCCTCGGTCCGCAGTGGGCGGGGGCTCGCGGGCGGCTGCTCCGGCTCAGGCGCAGTCGCGGCACACCCCGGCGAGCACCAGGTGATCGTCCTCCACGCGGAAGCCGTGCTCGCGAAAGATCGTCTCGTACAGCGTCTTCGTCGCGTCTTCGGGGATCTCGATCTCGTCGCCGCACACGCGGCACACCAGGTGGTGGTGCGAGGCGTGCGGGCCGGCGAGCTCGTAGTAGGTGCAGCCGTCGACCTCGACGGCGCGTAGCAGCTTGCGCTCCGTCAGGAACCGCACGTTCCGGTAGACCGTCGCGGGACTCATGGAGGGGGCGCCGTCCGCGTTCGCCGCCTCGTGCATCGCCTCGCAGAGGGCCTGGGCGGTCAAGCGACCTTCCGAAGCGCAGACGAGGTCCATGATCCGCTCGCGCTGCGGGGTCACCCGGAATCCGGCCCGGCGCAAGGCGTCCTGGTAGTTCCACGTGTCGTGCGACATCGCCTTCGAATACCACCGCTCCGGATCGGTCGCAAGGGACGTGCGGCCTGCGACGTCGGTGGGGGCGGAACGTCCCGCCCCACTATTGCGACTATATGCAACAGTGGACGGCGATGCTCATGCGCGACCGGAATGCGCGTCGGCGTGAGCACCGAAGGAGGACCCGCATGCCGCTGTCCGGCCGACCGCTCGCCCCGACCGTCGTCGCGATCCTCGCAGCCTGGATGTTGACCGCAGCGGCTGCGCAGCCGGCCGGCACCCTCCGCATGGCGATCCCGGGCGACGAGGGATCGCTGACCCCCTACACCTACGTGACCGGCTACCCCGGCTACGAGCTGATGACGCTCGTGTACGACCAGCTGTTCGTCCTCGATGCCGCGCTGGCGCCCCGCCCCTGGCTCGCGGCGTCGCTCGAGACCGAGGGAGCGCAGGCGTACCGGATCCGTCTGCGCGAGGGCGTCCGCTGGCACGATGGACAGCCGTTCGAGGCCGACGACGTCGCGTTCACGTTCGACTACTACCGTACGCACGTCACCAGCCGGTTCACGGGACCCGCCGCTCGCGTGAGCGAGATCGCGGTGCACGGTCCGTTGGAGCTCACGCTGAGCCTCGATGGCCCCGACCCCAGCTTCGTCGAGACGGTCCTGGCCGATCTGCCGATCCTGCCCGAGCACGTCTGGCGCGACGTGGACGAGCCGCGTAGCGCACGCGAGGCGATGGGAACGGGCCCGTACCGCCTGGTGCAGATCGAGCCCGAGCGGTTCTACCGCTTCGAGGCGAACACCGACTTCTGGGGAGCCACGCCCGCGCTCGAGACCCTCGTCGTGGCCGTCGTCCGTGACGAGACGGCGACGTTCCAGGCGCTTCGGGCGGGAGAGATCGACATGGCGGTCCGAGGCGTGCCTCCGGCCTCCGCTGCTACGCTCGCCGCCCTGCCGGGGGTCGAGGTGGCCCGCGGCTCGAACTTCGCGACGACGCTGCTGATCATGGACGTGACGCGACCCGGGCTGCGCGACCCCGAAGTCAGGGGTGCCATCGCCAGCGCGATCGACCACGAGCGGCTCGTCGACGTGCTGTTGCTCGGCGCCGGCACGGTCGGCGCTCCAGGGTTCCTTCATCCCGAGACGCCGTTCGCGAATCCCGAGACCCGCCTTCCGGCGTCCGTCGAGCCGCACGAGGTCCGCGAGCGGCTCGAGGCTGCCGGCTACCTGCCGGGCCCGGACGGCGTGTACCGAGATGCGGCGGGAACGCGCCTCTCGTACGAGCTTCTCGCGCCGTCGAACCGCCCCACGCGGCTGCGCGCCGCGGAGCTGATCGCGCAGGACCTCGCTGCGGCCGGGATCGAGGTCCGCGTGCGGTCCATGGAGTTCGACGCGCTCACCGAGCGGGTATGGCCCGGCTTCGACGTGTCGCGCGGCCGCGAGTACGAGCTGGCGCTGTTCGGCTGGAGCGCTCCCGTGGCCGCTCGTGCGGATCTGATGGGGCTGCTGCACAGCGATCCGTCGCGGGGAACGCTGAACCTCGCGGGGTACGCCGATCCGGAGGTGGACCGGCTGACCGAAGCCGCGTCACGCGCCGCGGACCGAGACGAGCGGCGCGCCCTCTTGCAGCGCGTGCAGGCGATCGTCGCCCGGGACGTGCCGTTCGTGCCGCTGTTCTACGAAGGCGGGGCGTACGCCTACCGCCAAGACGCCTACGACGGCTGGAGCTACCTGCCCGGACGGGGCATCCTCCACAAAGCGTCGTTCCTGACGCGCTGAGACGGAGTCGGAGTCTCGGTGCGCGGCGCTCTCGGCAAGGTAGGGCAGTACCTGCTCGTGCTGTGGGTGGCGCTCAGCGTGAACTTCCTGCTGCCGCGGGTCATGCCCGGGAGTCCGCTGCCGTACCTCGTCGGCGAGGACGTCGGTTCGCTTGGGCCGGAGCGACTGGCGGAGGTGCGGGCGCGCTACGGACTTGACGAGAGCCTGGGCCGGCAGTACCTGCGCTACCTGTCCGACTTGGCGCGCGGCGAGTGGGGCGTCTCCTACCAGTCCGGAACGCCGGTCACGGAGGCGCTGCTGGAGCGCCTGCCCTGGACGCTGCTGCTGGTCGGGACCAGCCTGCTGGCCGCCACGCTGTTCGGCGTCGTGGTCGGCGCCCTGGCCGCCTGGCGGCGCGGGGGCCGCCTCGACGGCGTCACGCTGACGTCCGCCATCGTCGTCGACGCGCTGCCCACCTTCTGGCTGGGCATGCTGCTCATCGCCGTGTTCGCTGTGCAGCTGGGCTGGTTCCCCACCTTCGGCGCGACGACGCCCGCGGGCCCGACCGGCGGCCTGGCCTACCTGAGCGACGTCGCGCGCCATCTGGCGCTGCCCGCGCTCACGCTCACCGCGACGACGCTGTCGGGCACGTTTCTCGTGATGCGCTACGCGATGCTGGACGTCCTGGGCGAGGACTACGTACGGAGCGCGCGCGCCAAAGGCGTTCCCGAGCGGCGCGTGCTGTTCGGACACGCCGTCCGCAACGCGCTGCTTCCCGTCTCCACCATGGTGTTCCTGCACCTGGGCGTCCTGGTGGGCGGGGCGACCGTCGTCGAGACGGTGTTCGCGTACCCGGGCGTGGGCACGCTGCTCTACCACGCCGTGCTGGCGCGCGACTACCCGATGCTTCAGGGCGCGTTCTTCCTGCTGACCGTTTCGGTCGTCGCGGCCAACGTGCTGGCCGACGCCGTCTACCCCCTGCTGGACCCTCGGGTGGGCAGGCGCGCCGCATGAGGGCCTCTCGGCTTCTGCCTGGGCGGGTCGTGACCGGCGCGGAGCGTGCCGGCTCGGACCGGACGTCCGCAGGAACGCGGGCGCGCGCTGCCGGATTCGATGGGGCGTCGGGCTGGATCGGCGGCGCGCTGCTGGCCGCCGTGGTGCTCTTGGCGCTGTTGGGCCCGGCGCTGGCTCCGTACGACCCCCGAGCGGTCGTGGCCGAGCCGTACCTGACCCCCAGCGCGCGGCACTGGCTGGGCACGAACGACATCGGTCAGGACATCCTCTCCGAGCTGCTGGTCGGAACGCGCGTGTCGCTGGCGATCGGTTTGCTCGCCGCCAGCGCGGCGGTGGGGATCGGCACCGTGGTCGGCGTCGTGGCGGGAACCGCCGGCGGCTGGCTGGACGCGCTCCTGATGCGCGTCGCCGACGTCGTGCTGACCCTGCCGTTCCTGCCGTTGGTGATCGTCCTGGCGGCCTTCCTGGGGCCGAGCCTCGCGACGACGGCGACCGTCCTGACGCTGGTGATCTGGGCGCGACCGGCGCGCGTCGTGCGCAGCCAGGCGCTCACGACCGCGGCACGCGCCTACGTCGAGGCGGCGCACGCGCTCGGGGGTCGGCGCGTCCACGTGCTCCGCCGGCACGTGCTTCCCAGCGTCCTGCCGATCGCCCTGTCGCAGTTCGTGCTGGCCGTCTCGAGCGCGGTGCTGGCCGAGGCGAGCCTGGCGTTCCTGGGTCTGGGCGACCCCGTCCAGAAGTCGTGGGGCAGCATCCTGTTCTACGCTCAGACGAGGGGCGCCTTCCTGACCGGCTCGTGGCCGTGGTGGGTGCTGCCGCCGGGATTGATGATCGCCGCGACCGTCCTGGCGTTCGCTCTGCTGGGCCGCTCGCTCGAGGGCGCCCTGATGCCGCGCGTGCGTGACCACGCCGGCCGCACCGGGAGGTGACCCGAATGGAACCGGAACCGCTCCGCATGCTCCTGCTGGCCGTCTACGGGATGGAGGTCGTCGAGGCGGGAGGCGCCCTGGCGATCAACGCCGCCCGAGGGGGCGCCTCGTTCGCGCACGTGATCCTGTCCAGGGACGAGAGCCGGCCGGAGGTCCAGCGCGCCGCCCAGCACCTGGGCGTCGAGGTCGACTTCGGCGAGACGCGCTACGGCGAGGTGACCGTCGACGTCCCCTCGAAGCTGGAGCTCGTCCGGGTGATCCGCGAGACGCGCCCCGACGTGGTGATCACCCAGGATCCGGAGCACTCGCTCCACGACCTCGATCCCGATCGGCGACCCGCGATGACGCTGCTGCTGGAAAGCCTCGCGCTGGCGGGCCGCGACTTCGGCGTGGACGTCCTGCCCGAGCTCGCCCCGCACGCCGTGCCGACGATCTACACCATGACGCCCCACGCCCCCAACTGCCTGGTCGACGTGAGCGACGTCTGGAGCCTGAAGGAGCGGGCGATGGACGAGCTTCGCTCGCAGATGGTGTTCAGCGGACGGCATTTCGAGCGCACCCACCGACCGGAGCACCTCGAGGCGATCGTCCCCGGCTGGAGCGACATCGAGGATCCGTACGAGCGCGGCCGGTCGCTGCACCGGGCGCTGGACCGGGCCACGCACCTGGCCGCCGGCGCGGGCGGCCATGGGCGGTTCGCGTTCGCCGAGGCGTACCGGCGTGAAGGACCGTTCCACCTGGCGGGCCTGATCCCCTGAGCGGCCGCGGCCGTAATGCGGAGGGCCGTGACGCCCGGCGGATCCTCGTAGCATGGCGCATGTTCGAGCTCTTGCGATCCTCACGACCCGTCCGACCCGTCCGACCCTCGAGGCTGCGGCATGCACGGCTCTGGCTGGCGGCGTGGACCGTCCTGGCGGCGACCGTCTCGTCCGCGGCCGCTCAGGACCTCGCGCAGCGCGTGAGCACCGAGACCCTGGAGAACGGTATGCGACTCATCCTGGTCGAGCAGCCGTCCGCGCCGGTGATCTCGTTCCACCTCGCGTTCGACGTGGGCGGCATCGACGAGCCGGCGGGCCTGGGAGGAATCGCGCACATGGTGGAGCACATGGCGTTCAAGGGCACCGAATCGATCGGGAGTCTGGACCCCGCGGCCGAGGCGCGCGCCCTCGACGCGGTCGAGATCGAGGCCCTTGCGCTGGCGCACGTCCGCGGCGGCGGGGATGCGGACGCCGTGGCCCTCGCCGAGGACCGGTTCGTGGCCGCTCGCGAGCGCGCGAACGCGCTGGCGTCGACCGCGCCGCTGGACGACCTGCTGGGCGTCGCGGGCGCCGCCGGTCTGAACGCGTCGACCGGCTACGACTCGACGCAGTACGTCGTATCGCTGCCCGCCAACCGCCTGGAGCTCTACGCCCGCGTCTACGCGGACGTCATGGCCGACACGGTGTTCCGCGCCTTCTACGAGGAGCGCGACGTGGTGCGCGAGGAGCGTCGGCAGCGCAGCGAGGACGATCCCACGGGCGTGCTCGTCGAGGCGTTCCTGGCTACCGCGTTCCCGGACCATCCGTACGGCCGGCCGCTGATCGGCTCGGCCGAAGAGATCGCGGGCTGGACGGCGACGGCGGCGGAGGCGTTCTACGAGAGCTTCTACGCCCCCGATCGGGCGGTCCTGGTGGCCGTCGGCGACCTCGATCCGGGACGCGACCTGGAGGTCCTGCGGCGCTACTTCGGTGCGGTCCCCGGCCGCGAGACGCTGACCCCGCGGATCCCGGCCGCCGCGACGCAGACCGGCGAGCGCCGCGTGGAGGTCGCGTTCGACGCGCAGCCGCAGCTCGCGGTCGGCTGGCGCAAGCCGACGTGGCCGGCACGCGACGCGTTCGCGCTGGACCTGATCGACGCGCTCCTGACGAACGGTCGCACCTCGCGGCTCTACCAGCGCCTCGTGCTCGACGACGGCTCGGCGCTGAGCGTGAGCAGCAGCGCCGCCTTCCCGGGCACGCGCGAGGACAACCTGTTCCTGATCTACGCCCAGCCCCGAGCGCCGTTCGGTCCGGACGAGATCCTCGCCGCGATCGACGACGAGCTGGCGCGGCTCGCGCGGGACGGGGTGAGGGAGGAAGAGCTCGAGAAGGTCCGCAACCAGGTTCGGGCCTCGACCGTCAGGAGCCTGACGTCGAACGCCGGGCTGGCCTCGTCGCTGGCGTTCAACGAGCTGTTCGCCGGCGGGTGGGAGCGTCTGGTCGACGACCTGGACCTCTACCTCTCCATCGACGCCGAGGAGCTGCGCGAGGTCGCCGCCCGTACGTTCGTGGACGACCGCCGCACCATCGCCGTGCTTCGTAGCGACGGCGGCAGCGCCGTGCCTGACGTGGACGGCGAGGGCGGCGCCGACGGCTCGGACGACGAGGAGGACCGCTGATGCGACGTACGTGCCGTTCCGCGCGACGCTCCGCTCGCAGGCCGATCCACGCCCGCTGGGCCGCATGGCTGGCGCTCGTTCTGCTGCCGGCGCCGCTGGTCGCCCTCGCGCAGCCGGCCGACTGGCCCCACCCCAGCGAGATCGAGGCGCCGCCGCTGAGGCTCGATCCGCCACAGCCACGGCGCGCCGTGCTGAGCAACGGTCTGATCGTCCACCTGGCGGAGGACCGCACGCTGCCCCTCGTCACCGGCGTGGCGTACGTCGAGGCGCCCGGGCTGTACGACCCCGAAGGCCTGGCCGGCCTGGCCGGGTTCACGGCGGCGCTGTTGCGCGAGGGCGGGGCCGGAGGGCGGTCGCCCGCCACGATCGACGCCACGCTCGAACGCCTGGCCGCGTCGGTCGAGGCGTCCTCGAGCGACGTCCTGGCCAGCGTGTCGTTCTCGTCGCTGTCGGACACGCTGGAGGAGGTCATGCCCATCTGGCGCGACGTCCTGGTCGCCCCCGATTTCGGTCCCGAACGGATCGAGGTGCAGCGGCGCCGCCAGCTCGAGGCGATCCGCCGCGTCGTCGACGATCCGGTGCAGCTCGCCGTGCGCGAGTTCCAGCGCCGCGTGGCCGGCGACCACCCGGCAGGTCGCTACCCGACGGAGGCCACGATTCAGGCGATCGACCGGAGCGACCTCGTCGCGTTCCACGAGGCGTACTACGGCCCCTCGACCACCGTTCTCGCCGTGAGCGGGGACTTCGACACGGACGTCATGCTCGCGCGCCTGGAGCGGCTGTTCGGAGGGTGGGACGCCGCGGTCGCCGCTCCGCCAGCGCTGCCCCCGTACGACCCCGCGCCGGAGCGGCGGGTCTACCTGGCGCAGAAGGATCTCCAGCAGTCGATCCTGATCGTGGGGCAGCCGGCCGTGTACGCCTACCGGGGTCCGTACACGGCGTTCACGGTGGCGAACGACGTGCTGGGGGCCGGTGGGTTCGGGAGCCGCCTGTTCACCGAGATCCGGACGCGTCGCGGCCTCGCCTACGCCACGGGCTCGCAGCTGGCCCAAGGGTTCGAGGTCCCGGGCACCTTCCTGGCGTACGCGTTCACCCGTGCCGACGCCACGGCCGAGGTGCTCGCGCTGTTGCTCGGCGAGCTCGATCGACTGCGCGACGAGCGGATCTCTCAGGCCGAACTCGACCGGTCCGTCACGACGCTGGTGAACCGGTCCGTGTTCCGGGACGCCTCGGTCGCGGCCGTCGCTCAGCGAGCCGCGAGGGTGGAGCTCTTGGGCCTGCCAGAGGGGTACTTCGCGCGGCACGTCGAGGCGATGCAGGCGCTCACGCCCGGCGAGGTCCAGGCCGCCGCGAGGCAGGTCGTGGATCCCGAATCGCTGGTGATCCTCGTGGTCGGCGATTCGGAGGCGTTCGATCGCCCGCTCGAGGCGTTCGGTCCGGTCGAGCGGATCGAGATCGAGTAGGGCGTCGCGTCAGGCCGGCTCGTCGAGCGGGTCGGTCCGCGGACCCCCGCCGGCGACCGGCGGCGCGGAGCGTTCCCTGATCGACGCCGCGGCGTACGCCCGCTCCACGCCCCGGAGCGACCGCAACCCCGCCTGCATCAGCGGTCCGATGCCGGCGGCGAACGCCAGCGTGCCCAGTCCCACGCTCCCGCCCAGCGCCCAGCCCGTCGCCAGCACCACGACCTCGACGAGCGTGCGCGCCCGCCGCACCTGCGTGCCCAGCAGCGTGGCGAGGCCGATCGCGAAGCCGTCCCTCGGACCCGCCCCCAAGCCCGCGGTGATGTACAGGCCGGTCGCGAACCCGTTCAGGACGAGTCCCGCGACGAACAGTCCCCAGCCGGCCACGCCACCGTCGGCCTGCGGGAAGCCGGGCACGGCCAGGAACAGATCCACCCACGGGCCGATGAGCGCCATGTTCAAGACCGTGCCGACGCCCGGCCGGACCTTGGCGAGCACCGCCGAAACGATCAGCAGCGCCAAGCCGGCGGCGACCATCGCCTGGCCGATCGTCAGCGGCGTGCGCTGCGCGACGCCCTGATGGAACACGTCCCACGGCCCCAGCCCGATGTTCGCCGTGAGCATGAACGCGATGCTCAGGCCGAACACCATCAGCCCGACGTTCAGGTGGACGAGCCGAAGCGCGAACAGGCGCCACGAAGCCGGACGTCGCCAGCCCGGACGACTCACGCAGCGCCGACGACGCGCACGACGTCGGCACCCGAGATCCGCCGGAGCACGTCCGGATCGATCGGGAACACGCTCTTCGGCGTGCCGGCAGCGGCCCAGACGACGTCGTGAGCGAGGAGATCCTCGTCGATCAGCACCGGCATCTCGTGCGCCAGTCCGACCGGCGCCACGCCGCCGATCGCGAACCCGGTCACGTCCCGCACCGTGGCGGGGTCCGCCATCGTCAGCCGCGATCCGGCGCGCTTCTGGAGCAGGTCGGGATCGACGCGATTGGGGCCGCTGGCGAGGACCAGCCAGGCGTGCCCGTCCTCGGACGCGAACACCAGCGACTTCACGATCTGCGCGACGTCGCATCCCACCGCGTCGGCCGCGTCCTGCGCGGTCCGCGTCGAGCCCGGCATGTCGCGGACCTCGGCGTCGACGCCGTGCGCGTGAAGCGCCGCGATCACGCGGCGGGTGCTCTTGGAGGCGGCCATGGGCACGACGATACCGCTGCCGAACATGTCGGTCCAGCCACGGCGGTCCGGCGACGCCGGTCGCGTTCCTGATCGCGGCCGTCCGTCGCGACCGGCGGGTCGGCCAGCGGCGGACCCGCGGCGCGTACGATCGGACCGGGAGGCTCCGCCGTGCCAGAACCGGGATCGCTCGTCCTCTACGTCGCCGCGTCGCTGGCGCTGCTGATCGTGCCGGGTCCGTCCGTGCTGTACGTGGTGGCCCTGTCGATGCGGCAGGGCAGAAGGGCGGGGATGGCGTCGGTGGTCGGGGTGAACAGCGGCGCGCTCGTTCACTTCGGCGCGGCGGCGCTGGGCATCTCGGCGATCGTCGCGACCTCGGCCGCCGCCTTCGCCGCCGTGAAGTGGGCTGGCGCGGCGTACCTGGTGTTCCTCGGTGTCCGCACCTGGCTGGAGCGGGGTTCGGAGCCGTCCACGCCTGCAGACGCGCCGAAGCGGTCGCTCCGGCGCGTCGCTGCGCAAGGCGTCGTCGTCACCGTCCTCAACCCGAAGCTGGCGCTGTTCGTCCTGGCGTTCGTGCCGCAGTTCCTCGACCCCGCGCGTGGTCCGGTCGCAGCGCAGACCCTCGTGCTGGGCGCGATCTTCGTCGCGCTGGCGGCGATGACCGACTCGCTCTACGCGCTCTCGGCCGGCTGGCTGGGCTCCGTTCTGAGGCGGCGGAGGGGAGCCGTGCGGGCGCAGCGGTGGCTGACCGGCACGGTGTACGTCGGACTGGGCGTGGCGGCGGCCGCGGGGCACGCAGCGCCGGTCACGGACTGACCAGCGCTCACGCCCGTGCGCGTACCGAGCCGTCCTCGGCCGTGATCTCCAGGCTCTCGACCTCGTCCACCTCGGTGTCGTAGATCAGGAACGTGGGCGACACGTCCTGGCGCTCTGCGGGGTCGTAGCCCAGCAGCGAGCCCGGATCGAGGCGCCAGCCGCCCGCCTCCGTCCGCTCCACGCGGTGGCGGTGATCGTGGCCGTACACGATCGCATCGAAGCGTGCGGGATCCATCGCCCGGGCCACGCCCGGGAAGTGGGTCATCGCGATCGCTCGTCCGCCCAGCTCGCCCGTCCACACCTCGCCGTGCAGGTGCACGTTCCCGAGGTCCGACGCGGTCCGCTCCATCCGGAACCGGTCGCCGTCGTTGTTCCCGAACACGACGTGGACGTCGCCGTGAGCGAACCCCTCGGCCAGGATCGGCAGGACGAAGGGGGAGCAGAGGTCGCCGGCGACCAGGAGCGCATCGGCGCGCCGGAGCTCGCGGAGGGCGGTACGGAGGTTCGGGAGAGCGTCGTGGACGTCGGACACGATTCCGATTCGCATGGCTCCAGCCTAGCGGTCGGACGGGGGAGACGGACGTCGCGGAGCGGGCCGAGGTCGGCATGGAATCCGACGCCGCGCGCTCGGAGCCACCAGGTAGAGTCGGCCGTGCGAACCACGGCGCCCCAACCCGCAGGCAGTGGCGACGAACAGGCGGACGGGCTCGTCCGGCCCCGCCGGATCCTGCCGGTCATCGTCGCCGCCCAGTTCGCGGGAACGTCGCTCTGGTTCGCGGGCAACGCGGTGCTGGGCGATCTCCAGGGCGCGTACGGCCTTCCCGCCACCGCGCTGGGCCCGCTCACGTCGGCGGTGCAGATCGGCTTCATCGCGGGGACGCTGGCGTACGCCGTCGCGACGATCGCGGACCGCTTCTCGCCATCGCGGGTGTTCCTGCTGTCGGCGCTGGCGGGAGCGGTCGTCAACCTCGGGGTGGGAACGGTCGCCACCGACTACGCCTGGATCCTGGCGTTCCGGTTCCTGACGGGGTTCTTCTTGGCGGGCATCTATCCCGTCGGGATGAAGCTGGCCGCGGACTGGTTCGAAGCGGGGCTGGGCCGCGCTCTTGGGTGGCTGGTGGGGGCGTTGGTGCTGGGCACGGCGTTCCCCCACCTTCTCGCGGCCGGGACGGCGGACCTACCGTGGCAGACCGTCGTGGTGGGGACGTCGGCGTTGGCGGCGCTCGGCGGGGTGGCCGTCTGGGCTCTGGTGCCCGACGGCCCGTACCGGAGCGCCAGCCGTGGCTTCCGACCGGGCGCGATCGCGGCGGTGTTCCGTGTCGCGGCGTTCCGCTCGGCCGCGCTGGGCTACTTCGGGCACATGTGGGAGCTGTACGCGTTCTGGGCGTTCGTGCCGGTCCTGCTGGCGACGAAATTCCCCGGAGCGGAGGCGGCGTCCGTCTCCGCCGGGGCGTTCGCGGTGATCGCCGTGGGCGCCGCCGGCTGCGTCTCCGGCGGCTTCGCCTCGGAGCGGGCCGGCAGCGCGCGGGTCGCTCTCGCGATGCTGCTGGTCTCGGGCGGGATCGGCCTTCTCTCGCCGTGGCTGTTCGGCCTGACGGCTGCATGGTTCGCGCTCGCGGCGATGCTCTGGGGCTTCGCGGTCGTTGGGGACTCGCCGCAGTTCTCGACCCTGGTGGCGCGCACGGCGCCTCCCGAGGTCCGCGGCTCGGCACTGACGATCGTGAACAGCATCGGCTTCGCCGTCACGATCCCGGCGATCCAGGCGCTGACCGCCGCGTCCGTCGCCTGGCCCGTGGAGCGGATCTGGCTCCTGCTGGCCCTGGGCCCGATCGCGGGCATCGTGGCGGCGGCGCCGCTGGTCCGCGGGTCCGGCTCTACGCGTCGTTCATGAAGTCTTGCGCGGCGAGGTAGGCCCGCACCGACCTCGCGAACGCGTGCGCGTCGGCGCGCGGGTACTTGACCGCTGCGTAGAGCTGCGCGAGGTTCGCAGCGCCGGCGGCCTCGACGCGCGCGCGCAGCTCCGGCCGTGCCATGTACCGTTCCCAGCCGGCGACCTCGCGCTCGCGGTAGATCTCCAGTACCCGGGCGTCGTCCGGGTCGTGGTAGGTCTCGCGGTGCACCAGGCCGTCCATCGGGAGCCGGTCGCGCAGTGGCGGATCCTCCGCGGGCCAGCCCAGCGTGAAGCCCGCGACCGGCACCACCCCCGTGGGGAGCTCCAGGATCTCGCCGACCTGGTCGCAGTTGGCCAGCGTGCTGCCGAGGTAGCAGATGCCGAGGCCCTCCGCCTCGGCGGCCAGCGCCACGTTCTGCGACACCAGCACGGCGTCGATCGCGCCCACCAGGAACGAGAACAGGTCGTCGAAGGCGTCCTCGGCCTCGCTCAGCGCGAGCCAGCGCCGCATGCGCCGGAAGTCGGCGCAGAAGGTGAGCAGCACGGGCGCCTCGAGCACCATCTCCTGTTCCATGTGCGGCACGAAGAGGCGCTCGCGCAGGGCGCGATCGCGCGTCGCGACGATCGAGTAGGCCTGCATGTTGCCGGACGACGAGGCGCGAACGCCTGCCTCCAGCAGCCTGTCCAGGAGCTCGTCGCTCACGGCGTCCGGTCGGTAGCTTCGGATCGAGCGGTGAGCGCGAATCAGGGCGATCGGATCCATGCGCGACACGGTACCGAAGCGCGGCGACCGCGTCAGCGCCCCGCCGCCGCCCTGAGGGTCGCCAGCGTCTGCGCGCGATCGATCGAGCCGACCAGCGGGTTCGACGCCAGCGCGAGGATCTGGGCGTCGTCGTCGCCCTCCCAGATCGACGATGCGGCGGCCGCCTGGTAGTCCGCCAGCATGCGCAGCAGCCCGCGACGGTCGTCGGCGAGGGGCTCCTGCGATTCGAGCTCGATGCGGCCTCGCTCGACCGTGCACGGCACCTCCACGATCCGCTCCCCGTCGAAATCGGGGACCGCTCGGCCGGCGTTCGGAACGTTCAGCGTCAGCCGTGCGCGCTCGCCCGTGGCCAGCGTCCGCAGCACGCGCACCGCGAAATCGCCGAACACGGACCCGCCGCGACCCCGCGTCAGGCGTGGAACGTCGGCCGCGGCCTGCTCCTCGAAGTGCCGGTAATGACCGGGAAGCTCGTCGGCGATCGCTTGCGCCCGCGTGCGCGGCGCGGCCTTCGCCTCGGCCACCGTTCGCTCGGGGAAGTAGTAGTGCTGCAGGTAGCTGTTCGGCACCTGTCCGAACCGGGCGGTCAGCTCGAACTGGCGCTTGGTCCGGCTCGAGACGTCGTCTCGCGTCTGGACGCGGTCGTTCTCTGCGATCATCCGCGCGACCCCGTCCTCGCCCTCGATCCGGCAGCGCCGGCTCCAGGTGGCGTGGTTCACGCCGACGGACTCGAGCTCGATGTCGCCGGGCGAGACGTCGAGGGCCGCGGCGAGGTGGACGCGGTCGTCGTCCGTCTGATCGCAGATCGCGACGCAACGAACGTCCGTGTAGCGGCTCACGGCCTCCGCCACGATCTGGGTGGGGTTCGTGTAGTTCAGCAAGGTGGCGTCCGGCGCCCAGCGGGCCATCTCGTCGGTCACCGCGCGAATCACGGGGAGGGTGCGCTGCGCGAAGAAGAAGCCGCCCGGCCCGATCGTCTCCTGGCCGATCACGCCCAGCTCGAGCGGGATCGCCTCGTCCAGGTGGCGCGCCTCGAGGCCGCCTTCGCGGAACGTCGTGAGGACGTGCGTCGCGCCGTCGATCGCGCGTTGCCGCTGGGTCGTGGCGGTGAGGCGGAGGCCGGTTCGCTCCAGCAGGCGGAGGCCCAGCCGGTGCACGGTGGACAGCTCGGCCTCGGCCACGTCCATGAGCGCCAGCTCCGCGCCCTCGAACGCGGCGGCGTCGGCGGCGAACGCTTGCAGCAGACCGGGGGCGTAGGCGCTGCCTCCGCCGATGATGGCGATCTTCATGTCGGCTCCCTCGTGGCGGCGTGCTCGCTCGCCTCGGCGAGGAGACGATCGATCTCGCTGCGCGTAGGCGCAGCGCTCGCGCCCCCGTGGGCGGTGACGGCGCGCGCGCCGCAGATCGCCCCGCTGAGCAGGCAGGCGTCCAGCGGAGCGCCGCCCAGCCAGGCGTCCAGGAACCCGGCGTCGAACACGTCGCCCGCCCCGGTCGGATCGACCGCCACGACGCTCGGCGAGGCGACGCGAGCCGTTCCGTGCGGGTCGGTGGCGACCGCGCCGCGGGGTCCATCCTTGACGACGGTCGTGCCGTGCGGCCGCAGCGCCGCCAGCCGCGACAGGGCCGCCTCGGCCGCCAGCTCGTCCGCCCCCGCCAGGCGCGCCGCCTCGGAGCGGCTGGGCATCAGCAGGTCGCAGGCGGACGCGAGTCCGAGCACACGTCGATCGCGGAGCGCACGCTCGTCCCAGCCCGGGTCGAACGAGACCGTGACGCTCCGACGGTGGGCCGTCGCCACGAGGTCGGGAAGGTCCAGCGCGGCGGGGAACCCCCCGACGTGCAGGTGACGCGCCCCGGACGCCGCGAGCACGGCGTCCAGGTCGGGCGGCTCGCCCGGCGCCGGAAGGTGCGTGACGAACGCCCGGTCGGTCTCGGTGGAGAGCACGGCGCTCACCGGCGTCGGCGCGTCGTCACGGATGCGGAGCCAGCGGAGGTCCACGCCCTCGCGCTCGAGCACGCGCTGGATCACGCGTCCGTACGGATCGTCGCCGACGTCCGCGACCAGTGCGACGGCGCGTCCCAGTCGTCGCAGCGCGACGGCCGTGATGGCGCTGCCTCCGGCGGTCGTCACGAACCCGCTCGCGAACCGCTCCGTGCCCGGGGCGGGGATCGCCTCCAGGCCGGCGAACAGCAGATCGCAGTAGGCGGGGCCGAGGACGACCACCTCGACGGACGCGGGCGCCGACGGGTCGGCAGGGGACGGGACGGCGCTCACGCGTACGGATCCGGGTCGGCCGGCAGTCCGAGCGCCCGGCGGGCGGCGTGGTGGTACGGCGACGCGATCGGTCCGTCCAGGATCGGGTCGCGCGTGTGGCGCATCCACGCGACCAGCTGCCGCTTCAGGTCGGCTTCGACCGGAGCGAGGGCGGGGTCGCCGATGCGGTTGTCGCGCTCGTCCGGATCGGTGGCGAGGTCGTACAGCTCCAGCGGCGGCCGCTCCGTCGCGATCTCGTCCACCATCTGCGCCGTGACGGGGCTCCGCAGCACGTCGCCGGGCACGTTCATCACGTCCACCTCGAGATTGGCGATCAGCTTGTAGCGCTCGGTGCGCACCGCGCGCTGCGGCTCGTACGCGGTGTGGAACGTCTTCTCGGCGAAGACCGCTTCGTGGTGGCGGCCGGTCTGGCCGTCCAGAAGGGGCCACACGCTTCGTCCGTGCAGGCCTCCGGGCGTCTCGAGCCCGAGACCCTCGAGGATCGTGGGAACGAGGTCGACGTGGCTGGTGAGCGCATCGATCGTCCTGCCGCCGATCAGGCCGCGCGCAGGCCAGCGCATCACCATCGCGACCCCGAGGCCCGGGTCGTACATCGAGGCCTTGGCGCGGGGAAGGGCCAGTCCATGGTCGGTCGTGAAGACGATCCAGGTGTCGGCGGCGTCCGCCCGGCGTTCGGCGGCGTCGACGATTCGCGCGACGCCGCGGTCCATCGCGTGAATGGCGCCCTGCAGCGCGGCCATCTCGGCGCGCGCTTCGGGCGTGTCGGGCAGGTAGGCGGGGATCTCGACGCCACGCGCGTCGAACGGCGGGTGGTCCTCGAACCGTCCGTTCGCGTCGCGGTGCGGCTCCTCGAAACCGACGTTGAGGAAGAAGGGGCCGTCGCTCTCGCGGATCGTCCGAACCGCTTCGTCGGCGACGACGGACGCCTCGGCGTGGGGCGCCGCGTGGGTGTCGAACCCCAGCGAGCGCACGCGGTCGGGCGTGTCCCGCACCACGTGCTGGACCCCGACGTGATGGGTGCGCCAGCCGGCCTCCTGCAGGTAGGCGGCGAGGTACCGGGCGCCCGGACGGAGCCGCCAGTCGAACGGGGGATGGGCGAGGCCCAGCATGCCCGCGTCGTGAGCGTGGAGGCCCGTGTACAGCGAGGCTCGGCTGGGGCTGCACTGCGGCGCGGTGCAGTAGGCGTTCGCGAACCGCACCCCGTCGGCGGCCAAGGCGTCCACGGCATCGCTGGGCACCGAAGCGTGCCCGTAGCAGCCGAGGTGCCGTCCGAGGTCGTGGCAGTCGATCAGGATCAGGCTCGGTCGGGCGTCGGCACGAGCGGTTCCGGCGCGGTCGCCTCCGGTCACGGTCATCCTTTCACGGAGCCGGCGGTCAGGCCGGCGGCGATGCGGCGCTGGAACACCAGGACGAGAACGACGAGCGGCAGCGTGACGATCATCGCGGCCGCCATGATCTCCGCGATCGGCTCCTGCTGTTCGACGATGCCGGCGAACTGAGCGATCGCGACCGGCACCGTCTGGGCGCTGGGGTTGGTGAGCGTGAAGCTGAGCGCGAACAGGTACTCGTTCCACGACACGATGAAGGTCAGCAGGCCGGTCGTGACCAGCGCAGGGACCGTCAACGGCAGCAGGATCCGCGCGAAGATCTGCGCCGTCGTCGCACCGTCGACGACGGCGGCCTCCTCGATCTCGCGAGGCAGCCCACGGAAGAACGACGTCAGGACCCAGGCGGCGAACGGCAGCGTGAAGAGCGGGTAGGCGTACAGCATGGCGAACTGCGTGCCGAAGATGCCCAGCTCCCTGACGTTGCCGTACATGCCGCTCAGCACCGAGATCTGCGGGAACATCGTCATCGCCAGCACCGCGTAGAGCATCGCCTGCTTGCCGCGGAAGCGTAGCCGCCCCAGCGCGTACGCCGCGAACGATCCCGCCGAGAGCGCCAACACGGCGCTACCTCCCGCGACCAGCAGCGAGTTCGCGAGCGACGCCATGAACGGACCGCTGCTCAGCACGTTCAGGTAGTTCGCGAAGGTCGGGTCGCGAGGGATCAGCGTGGCGGGGCCGAACAGCTCGCCCTCCCCCTTGAGCGAGGTCGAGATCGCCCACACGAACGGCACCAGGGCGTACGACGCTACGAGCAGCACCAGCACGTAGAAGCCGGCACGGCGCGCGAGGTGGCGGATCGTGGCTCCCGTCATGCGCGATTCACCCCCAGCACGCGGACGTACACGACCGCGAATCCGAAGATCAGCAGGAAGATCAGCACGCCGATCGCGGAGGCGTAGCCGGCCTCCTGATTGTTGATCAGCACCTCGAAGTTGTACGTCGAGACGCTGTGCGCCGAACGCCCGAACAACACTTGGAACAGGTCGAACACGCGCAGCGCGTCCAAGGTCCGGAAGATCAGCGCGACCCCGATGGCCGGCTTGAGGAGCGGCAGGGTGATGGCGAAGAACTCGCGGACCGGACTGGCGCCGTCCACCTTGGCCGATTCGTAGAGCTCCTTGGGGATGACCTGCAGTCCGGCCAGCAAGAGCAGGGCCATGAACGGCGCGGTCTTCCAGACGTCGATCATGACGACCGACGGGAGCTGCAGGGCCGCGGTGGTGAGCCACGCCTGCGGGGCGTCGAGCACGCCGACGCTCATGAGCGTCCGGTTCAGCACGCCGGCGCTGGTGTCCTTCAGCATCAGCTCCCACAGGCGTGCCGACACGACGGTCGGGATGGCCCAAGGAACCAGCATCACCGCCCTCATCGCTCCGCGGCCACGGAAGCTGGAGTGCACCGTCATGGCGATGAACAGGCCCAGCACCAGCTCCAGCGAGACGGAGAAGACGGTGAACACGATCGTGACCCAGATGCTGCGGATCCACGACCGGTCCAGGGCGCTGACCGAGATGGCGCGGTCGTCGGCGGTGAGGAACGGCAGGTTCCAGGTCCAGGCGGTGCGGTAGCCCTCGACCAGCCGGTCGCGAGGAAGCGCGTCCCAGCGGATCTTGCCGTTCGCGTCGACGAGGCACGCGCCGGCGTCGTCCCGGCGGCACTCGAGGTCGTCGAGGCGTACCGTGAGCAGCTCGCGGTAGTGGCTCAGCCCGACGAAGCTCGGGACCTGGTCGGAGGCGAACCGCTTGTCGGTGACGCTGGTGATCACCGTCGCCTCGAGAGGCCGGGCGGCGACCATGATCAGGATCAGGAGCGCCGGGATGAGGAGGTTCCAGGCCGAGCGCGTCTCGCGCGCGGGGAGCGGCTCGTACGGCAGGTCGGGCGCCTCGGCGGCACGGGCCAGGCCGAGACGGACGGCGGCCGTCAGCAGGGCGGCTGCGGTGGGGCCCACCACGCCGCCCATGAGCGAGCCCCACGCCGCTTCGGCGTCGGGCCAGAGGCCCGCTCCCTGGAAGATGCGGGCGACGGCGACGACGCCGAGAAAGATCACGCCCCAGGCGGCGGCGTCGCGTGTCATGCGAAGCGCGGCCGCGTCTCGCCGCGCGACGCGGAGTCCGGCCGTGACCGTCGTCGCGCCGAGCGTCAGGACGAGCGCGGGAACGAGCAGCCCGAAGCGGTCCAGGATCGCCAGCACCCACGACGGACGGTCCGCTCCGAGGCTCGCGTCGAGCCCTGCACGCACGTCGGGGTTGGCGACGACGGCGCCGATCAGGCCCGCGATCGCGACCACGCCGGCCAGGACGAGGACGGCCCCGAGCACCCGCGCGAGGGTCGAGGGGGGCGGGGTCTCGGACGCGCGATCGGACGCGGTGGTCATACGGTTCTCCGAAAGATAGGGGTCGGACGGGCCCGTGGGCCCGTCCGGAGGGATGCGGTCAGTTCCCGAGAAGCGCTTCGAGATCGAGCTCGAGAAGCGTCATCGCGGTCGCGGCGTCTTCACTGCCGGTCAGCACGTCGTGAACGGCGGTCGAGTAGAGCGTCGAGACCTGGTTGTAGAGCTCGCCGGTCACGGTCGACGGCCGAGGCGCGGCGCCCTGGAAGACCTCGTCGAGGCCTTCGAAGATCGGGGTCGCTTCGATGACGTCCGGATCCTGGTAGAGGGCGGCGATGGTCGGGTTGATCGCGTTCGAGATCGCGCGGCGCTTCTGCTCCTCGTAGGAGGCGAAGTGCTTCGCGAAGGCGACGGACGCCTCGACGTTCTCGCTGTAGCGGTTCACGCCGATGCTCCAGCCGCCCATGGTGGCGGCGTACTCGCCCGAGTCGCCGGCGGGAAGCGCGGAGACGGCGAAGTCGTCGGCGATCGCTTCGCTGGTCAGGCTGGTGGCGTAGGCGTACGGCCAGTTCCTCATGAACGCGGCGTTGCCGGCGTGCCACACGGCGCGGGCGTCCTCTTCGGCGTAGCCGACGACGCCGGGCGGGCTGATCGTGCCGACCCAGCCTGCGGCCTGTTCGAACGCCTCAATGGTCGGCTCGTTGTTCACCTGGATCTCGCCGCCTGGGCTCACGATGGTGCCGCCGCCGTTGGAGATCTGCCATTCCAGCGCGTTCGTCGTCAGGCCCTCGTAGTTGTTGCCCTGCCAGGTGAAGCCCCAGAACTCGTCGTTTCCAGCCGCGCGCTCGCCGGCCTGGATCGCGGCCGCCATCTCCTCGAGCTCGTCCCAGGTGGCGGGAGGACCGTCGTAGCCGTACTTCTCGAGCATGTCGGTGCGGTAGTACAGCATGCCGGCGCCCAGCCGGAACGCCAGGGCCACCATCTCGTCGCCGATGGTGTTGTTCTCGATGTAGCCGGGGAAGTGGGCGTCGAGGACGTCCTGATCGACGTACGGCTTGAGGTCGACGAGGTTCTCGGCCAGCACGCCGGGCCAGATCACGTCGACGCGCATGACGTCGATGTCGCCGCTGCCGGCTTCGAGCATCGTGAGGTAGTTCGCGAGCAGGTCCGACGCGCTGGCCGGGCCGGCGACGCGCTCGACGGTGATGTGCGGGCAGGCCGCTTCGAACGCGGCGATGGTCTGCATCTCGATCTCGCCCAGGTTGCCGACGGGATCGCCGACGTAGGTGATCGTGGCAGGCTCCTGGGTGACGCAGTCGATCTCGGACGATTGCGCGAAGGCCGTCGCCGAGAAGGCGAGGGCGAGCGTGAGGAACAGTCGGAAGGCGGTCGTCATGGAGGGTCTCCTCGTGGGGGCGCGTCGTGCGCGGAGGTCGTGCGCGAAGGGGGACGGCAGCGGACTAGCGGGCTGGGTCTGGCACGCCCTCCTTCCCGGACGCGGGATCTCCGACCCATACGGGGGAGCTCCACGCCCACTGGTCGTTTCGTTGACGGACCCGGACCCGGTACAGATCGACGTCCGCGGCCGGGGCCTGGTGGCGGAAGCGGAATCGGGTGGCGAACTCGGATTCTGCGATGGCGCGGCGAATGCGGACCGCGGGGGAGACGAAGCCTGCCAGGTGGTGCGAGCGCGAACCTTCGGAGAGGTCGCGGAGGGGAATCGCGATCGATCTGCCGTTGACCTCCGCTTCGAGCACGGTCGCGTCGTCCGCGTCCAGCTCGAGGCAGATCCCTTCGGTGGCGGGCACCGTCGAGACCGGGTTGGGCCAGGTCCTCGTGGTGAAGCGCACGGCGTCCGGCGCGGGTCGCTCCAGCATGTGCGGCGCGAACGGCTCGCCGTCGCGCGGCGGCACGCTGGGGAGGGGCCCGCGGAAGCGCGGCTCGACCGAGGCCAGGGCGCCGTCGCGAACACGGAGCGTGACGTCCCAGGCAGTGGCGTGGGTGGCCTCGCCCCAGCCGACCTCGACGTGCACCTTGACGCGGCCGGGCCCGGCCGGCTGCGGCAGGACGTTCTCGCGGTGGACGACGCGCTCGTCGTGCAGGATCTCGACGTACTCGATCCCGTCGCCTCCACGCACGTCGACGTCGACCTCGCGGGTCTCTGCGGGTGCCGCCACCCCGCCCATCGGCGTGCCGTTGACGGTGAACGCCAGGTCGATGCGGTCGCCGGTCAGGGCCCAGGTCCGTCGCTCCCGAATCGCGTCCCAGAGCGCCTCGCGGTCGAGCGAGGGCAGCCATGCGCCGAGGCGTCCGTAGCCGTACGCTCCGGGCACGGCGGCGTGATGGTCGGTCGAGCCGATCACGCCGAACCGGTGCCCCAGCTTCCAGCCGTGGCGGGCGGTTCCCTCCGCGTGACGCGGGCCCATGGCGTGCAGGTAGGGGACGGGACCGTCGCAGCTCTCCGCGGAGCCGTGGAACGAGACGATCTCGGCGACCGGCGACGAAGCGCCGTCGAACGCGTCCCAGTCGATTCCCCGGTGGCCTCGCTGGTAGCCGATGTGGTGGGGGACGAGCATGACGTCCTCGCTCATGGCGCGGACCGCGGTCCGAAGCGAAGGAAGGTCGGGAGCGTCGACGATGCGCGTTCCCGTCCCGTTCTTGAAGTACGCGCAGTGGTCGCCGTACGCCATCGAGTGCCACTCGAAGCTCGGCAGCGTGACGAACCTGCCCGGCTCGTTGGCCGCGTCGGTGAGCGCGAGGTAGTCGCTCCAGCCTTCGCGGGCGCGTTCGAAGCCACGCTCGTGGTAGGCGACGAGGTAGCCGAGATCGGGATCGTCGCGGGGCACGTCGGGCCACGCGCCGTGGACGGTGAGACTGACGAAGTCGAGCTGCAGGCGGGCGTTGCGGAGAGCGTCTTCCGGGGAGCCGGCGCCGTAGCTGAGTGCGCAGTGGTTGTGGAGATCGCCGTAGCGAGGCGATAGACCTTCGTAGCCGGGGAGCATCGAGACGGGCCTCCTGGAACGGGTGCTCGGACTGTGGCGCTCGCGGCTGGCTGCGATCGCAAAAGGATGCTCTTTTGTATTACACTTTCAAAAAGGTGTCAACCTCTCGCCTTCGCCCGCGCCTCCAGCCGGGTATGGTGCCACCGGCGGCCCGCACGACCCCGACGACCATGGACACGCGACGATCCATCCTCACGCAGCTCGCCGGCCGGCCGATGTCGCTGGCGGACCTGGCCGGTGCGACCGGTGCCAGCCTCCCCACCTTGCGGCGCGCGGTTCAGGAGCTGACCTCCGCT
The DNA here is from genome assembly GCA_964561595.1 of uncultured bacterium. Lineage (GTDB taxonomy): Bacteria > Deinococcota > Deinococci > Deinococcales > Trueperaceae > SLSQ01. The sequence continues at coordinate 36,841 of CAZLQH010000006.1, forward strand.
CGCTGGATCCGCGTGGTCGGACGCGAGGAGGCCACCGGGGGTCGGCCCGCCAACCTGTTCGGCCTCGACGACGACGTCCTGACGCTGGTCGGGGTCCATCTCGCGCATCCCGGCATGCGCCTCGTCGCCACCGATCTGACCGGCCGGGTTCTGGACGACGTCGTGCCTCCCGAGCTGTACGACCTGGAGCCGGACGCCGTACATCAGGCGGTGCTGGCGTTCCTCGCAGACCTCCGTCGCCGTCGGCCTCACCGGCGCGTGGTCGGTCTGGGCATCGCGACGCCCGGTTTCATCGATCGCGCCACCGGGACCGTCGTGACGATCGGCCGCGTGCCGAACTGGAACAACCTGCCGCTCGCCGAGCGCCTCCGCGAGGCCACCGGCCTCCACGTCACGATCGGCAACGACCTCGACGCGCTGGCCACCGCCGAGTTCGGGCTGGGCGAGGAGGCCCGGACGTACGCGTACGTCGGCTACGCCGAAGGCGTCAAGTTCACGATGTTCCTGGACGGCGCGCCGTACACCGGCCCGTTCGGGAACGCGGGTCTGGTCGGCCCGGCTCTGTTGGCCGGGGAAGGGGACGTCGGCGACGCCGATCTGCTGCGCATGCACGGACTCGTCGCCAGCTACGAACGGCAGGCGGGTGCGGGCCGACGCCCGCCCGAGCGGCACACGCCGGCGCAGCGCACGCCCGCCGAGGTGCGCGCGCGCCTCGACGAGATCCTCGTCCGAGCCGCCAACGGCGAGGCGCCGGCCGAGCGCCTGATCACACGAATGCTCGCGGTGCTCGGCGACCAGATCGCCGCGTTCGTCCATCTGCTCCAGCCGGAGCTGCTGGTGATCGGCGGCGGCCTGGCCGGAGCCCCATCGGCGCTGCTCGACCGGCTCGAAGCGAACCTCCGGCGCCGCCTTCCCACCCTGCTGGACAACGCTCTGATCGTGCGGAGGGCCCGCGTCGTCGCGCCCGAGGCGACCGCCGTCGGCGCGACCCGCGTGTTCCTGCAGCGCTTCCTTGCAGAGGAGACGGTCCCCGTGCTCGACGCCGGCGCTGCGACCCCGCACGACGCGCGCCTCCGCCGGGGGGCCGCCGCGCTGGGTACAGTCGGCCATGACAGGACCTCCTGACGCGTCGCTCCCCGCTCCACCGCCCGGCGCGCACGACGCCGAGGCGTTTCTCACCGCGTTCAACCGGATCGAGCGCGAGCTGAAGCGGCGCACCGGCCTCGCCGACCACGAGGGGTTCAAGACCGCGGCGCACCGGTTCGCGGAGCGGCACCGCTGGTGGCGCGGCGATCTCGAGGCGATGCTGGCGTTCTCCGACCTTCGCAACGTGATCGTGCACGACCGCTACGAGCGCTTCGCGTACCTCTCGATCCCCAGCCGGGACGTCCTGAACGAGATTCAGGCCATCCACGATCGTCTCGTCGCGCCGGTCCGCGCCGACGAGGCGTTCCGGCGAGACGTCGTCGCCGTCGACGTGGCCGACCCGCTCTCGGACGTCCTCGCGACGATTCGCGACCGCTCGATCACGCAGTTCCCGGTGTACGACGCGGGCGCGTTCGTTGGGCTGCTCACGGGCGCAGGGATCGTCCGGTGGCTCGCGGCGACGTTCGACGCGCCTCGCGACGCGTCTCGCGAGCCGGCTCGCGAGACGAAGCGCGAACTGCCGGGCGCGTTCGGCGCGCGCACGGTGGCCGACGTTCTGGCCGTCCGGAAGGACCGACGCGACTGGATCTTCGTCGCGCGGGACGTCCCCGCGCTGGAGGTCGTCGAGGCGTTCGTCGAAGCGCCTCGGCTCGAGGCGGTCCTGATCACCGAGCACGGTCGGAGTGATCAGGGCTTGCTGGGCATCGCGACCACGTCGGACGCGGCCGCCTGGCGCGACGAGCTTCCCTGACCGGAGGGCACGCCGATCGCAGCGCGGACCCGAGCGCCGATACGCGGGTGGTCGCGGCGAGCCGCCGGGCGGCTCAGCGAGGGGAGGAGACGTCCCGGCAGCGCGTCGACCAGGTGCCGGTGCACTGGAGCGGGACGCGGTCCTCCGTTCGGAACGGCGACAGGTACGACGTCAGCCCGATGCGGTGGAACGCCTCGGGTGGAATGCCGATGTCGGCGAGCCACAGCTCGGAGAGGTCGGCCGCCGGGTCGGCGAGCCCGGTCTTGGGGAGCGCCAGCGTGAGCGTCCGGACGGGCCGAACGATCGGGCCGCCCACGGTGCCGTGCGTGGCGTGCAGACCGGAGGGCAGATCGAGCGAGACGATCCGGCGCGCCCGGCGGTTCAGGGTGAGAATCAGGTCGGCGATCGTTCCCTCGGCCGGCCCCGTGGCGCCGTAGCCCAGCAGCGCGTCGATCGCGACCTCGGCCTCGCCGATCCAGCCGTCCGCGTGCGCGGGTCCCCCGACCGGAACGCCGATGGCGCGCAGGGTGCGGAGCTGGTGCGCGGTCGCCGCGGAGAGGCGATCCTCGGGCCGCGCGAGGACCACGCGGACCTCGACCTCCCGGCCGTGCAGGTGGCGCGCCGCTGAGAGCCCCCCTCCGCCGTTGCCGCCGCTGCCGGCCAGCACGGTGACGCCGCCGCCCCCGTGCAGCATGCCGCGCACCGTCGCGGCGAGGGCTCGACCGGCGTTCTCCATCATCTGGAGCAGGTCGATGCCGAACGCGTCCACGGCCACCCGGTCGAGGTCGCGCATGCGGTCTGCGTCGACGTCTGGGACGCGCACCCCCATCGCGGTCCGGAACAGATGCATCGGGTCGTGCCTCCTCCCGCCCGGGCGAGTGCGGGCGTGCATCGTGGGTCTTTCCGCTCGGTCAGAACGTGAGGATCCGGTAGCCCTTCTCGGCGTAGCCGCGCAGGCTGGGGTGCTCTTCGAACTCGCTCAGGAGCGCCACGCCGGCCGACTCCACGCCGGACTTCGCCCCGAACGCCGCCGAGCAGAACGCGCACGCACCGGCGACGTGCTCCTTCACCGACGTCCAGAGCGCGTGGCGCTTGTGCGAGGGGTCGTCCAGGGCCGGGATCCACTTCGTGCCCGCTCCGTCGAACACGATGGCGACCTCGTCGCCGGCCTCGGCGAACTCCTTGGCCACCTCCAGGGCGTTCACGGCGCGCCCCAGATCTCCGTGCGTCTCGGTGTCGGCCAGAATCACGATCGCGATCTTGTGCATCTGCGCACCTCCATGCGCCGAGTGCACCACCGAAGCCGGGCCGAGGTCGGTCGGATTCCCGACCCGGGGTCGCGCTCGGTCCCGTGGCCGGCCCAACCGGGGTCGTTCGTCCTGCGCGCAAGTTCCGCTCGATGCGATACCTTGTCGCATGCGAACCCAACGACGCCGAACGCGAGTACGCCGCCGGGCGCGGACCGCGCCCCGATGATCGCGGAGCGGCTCCTGACCCGCCGCCTACGCGACCTGCGGTCGCAACAGCTTCGCTTGGAGCCCCACAAGCCGGGCGACCTTCCGAAGCCGACCCATCGCGGTGGCTACCTGCTCTACGCGCACGTGCCGTTCTGCCATCGCCTCTGCCCGTACTGCTCGTTCAATCGGTTCCCGTTCCAGCAGGACGCGGCGACCCGCTACTTCCGTGCGATGCGCGAGGAGATGCGGATGGTCGCCGATCTGGGCTACGGCTTCTCGTCGATGTACATCGGGGGCGGCACGCCGACCGTGATTCCCGAGGAGCTCGCCCTGACGATCGACCTCGCGCGCGAGCTGTTCGACGTGGGCGAAGTGTCGACCGAGACGAACCCGAACCATCTGACCCACGAGGTCCTCGACGTGCTCGACGGCCGCGTGGACCGCCTGTCGGTCGGCGTCCAGAGCCTGGACGACGAGCTGCTGCGCCAGATGAAGCGCCGCGACGCGTACGGAACGGCCGAAGAGATCCTGGCCGGGATCGAGCTCGCCGCGGGCCGGCTGACGACGCTGAACGTCGACATGATCTTCAACCTTCCCTCGCTGACCGACGACATCCTGAAGCGCGACATCGAGACGTTGAAGGCGACCGGAGCGGACCAGGTGACGTACTATCCGCTGATGGTGTCGCCGTCGGTCGAGAAGCCGCTCGAGCGGGCCCTGGGCAAGGTCGACTACCAGCAGGAGGAGCGCCAGTACCGGTTGTTGTCGGGTGCCCTGTCGGACACCTTCCGGCCCACCTCGGCCTGGGCGTTCTCGCGCGAGGCCTCGACCATGATCGACGAGTACATCGTCGACCACGACGAGTACGTCGGCGTGGGCAGCGGCTCGTTCAGCTACCTGGGGGGCGAGCTGTACGCGAACCCGTTCAGCCTGCGGGCCTACGCCGGCGCGATCGACGAGCGCCGCCTGAGCGTGGACGCGCACATGCCTCTGAGCCGCGCCGATCGGCGTCGCTACCGGCTGATGATGGACCTGTTCGGGCTCCGTCTGGACAAGCGCGCGTTCGCCGAGCGCAACGGCGCCCCGGTGGAGCGCGCGTTGTGGGCGGAGTACCTGTTCCTGAAGGCGGCCGGCGCGTTCTCGCGGGACGACGCGGAGGCGCTGGAGCTGACCGAGACGGGGCGCTACCTGCTGGTCGTGATGATGCGCGAGTTCTTCATCGGCGTGAACGGCATCCGCGACCTCGCTCGTGCGCGGCTGCCTGAGGACGAGCGCGCCCTGTTCGAGGAGGGGATGCCGTGCAACACCCCGGCGCGCGTGCCGGCGCCGTCGGCGGCGTTCGACTGAGTCGCGAGAGAAGATCGGTCGGCGACCGCTTCGGAGCGTGGAAAAGGCCCCCTGCGACGTTCGCAGGGGGCCTCGACCGGGAGGTCTCGAGGATCAGTTGACCGTGGGGTAGCCCGCGTCGGTCCACGCGTTGTAGCCACCGCGCATGTTCTGGACGTTGTTGTAGCCCAGCGAGGTCACGTACGCCTGCGCCCAGAAGCCGCGCGTGCCGGCGGCGCAGTAGATCAGGATCGGGGTGTCGAGGTCGGAGGGCATGTCGCCGAGGAACTGGTCGAGCTCGGTGACGGGGAAGTTGACGGCGCCTTCGAGGTGGCCGTCTTCGAACTCGCCCACGGTCCGGACGTCGACGAGCACGGGCTCGACTTCGAAGATGTAGTTGGCGGCGTCTTCCACGCCGATCTGCATCCAGCCTTCCTGGCTGGCTTCGACGACGATGTCCATCATCGTTTCGGAGGCGGGGGTCGACTCGACCTGGCCGAAGGCACCGGAGGCGATGAGGCTGGCGACGAGGACGAACAGGAACTTCTTCATACGGATGTCTCCTTTCGGTAAGGGCGTCTGTGGCCCTAGAACCCGAAGAACTGGTGCTGCCCGATATCGACGATCAGGCTGCGGACGACGGTGGCGCCGAGGAAGGGAACCACGGCGGCCAGGATGGGAAGCCGGCGCAGGAACGCCGGGGCGGCGAGCAGGACGAGACCGACCAGGAAGAGCGGTCCGCCGTGACTCCAGAGGTAGGTGAAGCCCTGCTGGGCTTCCGCGGTGCCGGTGGCCAGGCCGAACAGGTAGACCACGCCCACGACCGCGCTGGCGAGACTGAGCGGCACGATGTACCGCTTCGCCCAAGGCTGACGCAGCAGCATCGCGACCGCGACGACGGTGACCATCGCCGTGAGGGGGAAGAGGACGATGAGGAGCGTCGTCCAGAGGGGACGGTTGATGTTCACCGCGAGCGCGAGGCCGGGGTAGAGGAGCGCGGCCGAGCTGCCGACGACCAGCAGGGCCGACCAGAGGAGCCGAGGTCCTTTCGCGATCCATACGAAGAAGCTCGCGACCAGCGAAAGGATCAGGCCCCACGCGCCGATCCAGATCGGGGCGGTGGGCGTGAAGGTGAAGAAGAGCCAGACGTGGGTGAAACGCCACCGGGCGGGCGACTCGGCCCACAGGGTGGCGAGGTCGAGCACGATCAGCCCGATCGTGATCAGCGCGTACGTACGGGCCTTGGGGTGCTTCGTGATCGTCGCGATCATGGTCACGAACGCCATGCCGCCGGCCAGGGCGACGAAGGCGAAGTGGAACAGCGAGGGCCAGTGCCAGAAATGCGCCGAGTTGGGAAGGCCGTAGAACTCCGTCATCGCTAGTGAGCTCCTTCCTCGATAGGCTGGCCGATCTGGCTGGTCAGGCCGAAGGCCGCGGGCGCGTTCAGGTAGTACAGGTTCGGGCCCGTGCCCTGCTCGGGGCGCAGCACGTCCACCCGGTCGGCGTTACGGATCGCGACGGACACGGCGCTGTTCGGGTCGTTCAGATCCCCGAAGCTGCGGCACAGGGTGGGGCAGGTCTCGACGCACGCCGGGAGGCGCCCCTCTTCGAGCCGGTGCCGGCAGAAGTCGCACTTGCTGACGTAGCCGCCGGGGTGCATGAAGCGCGCGTCGTACGGGCAGGCGGCGATGCAGGCCGAGCAGCCGATGCACTTCTTCGTGTCGATGTCGACGATGCCGTCCTCGGTCACGTAGCAGCAGCCGGTGGGGCAGACGGGCACGCACGGCGGGTTCTCGCAGTGCAGGCACTGCTCGGGCCGGAACTCGACGGCCAGGTCGGGGAACGTGCCGACGGTGGTGTTGCGGATCCACAGCCGGTGGACTCCGATCGGAACGTCGTTCTCCATGGTGCAGGCGACCGAGCAGGCCGAGCACCCCACGCAGGAGGCGAGGTCGATCGCCATCGCGTACCGTTTCATACCGGGCTCCTATCGGCGACCATCTGGGCGATGGGCGGGTGCTGCGGGTCCGGAGCACCGGGAACGATCCGCACGAAGTTGTTGCGGAGACCGGCGCCGCCGGAGATCGGATCGAGCGTGTACTGGGTCTGCAGGTGCGTGTCGGACGCACCGCGACCGTTGGCGAGGCGCATCAGCGGCGACTTGTGCCCGAACCCGTGGACGATGTAGACGCAGTCCTGACGGATCCGCTCGGTGATCAGCACCTTGACCGGACCTTCGCGGGCGCCGTCCTGGTTCTCGAGGTAGACGTACTCGCCCTGATGGAGGCCCAGCTTGTCGGCTTCCTTGGTGGCCAGCCACACCTCGTTCTCGCTCATCTGGTCCATCAGCACGGCGTTGTTATGGGTTCTGGCGAAGGTGTGCACGGGGCTCCGGCCGTAGAGGAGCCGGTAGTGATCGGCGGGCGGCTGCGCCGTCTCGGTGTAGGTCGGCATCGGATCGTGGCCGGCCTGCTCGAACCGCTCGCTGTAGATCTCGATCTTGCCCGAGGGGGTGCCCAGCGGGTTCATGTTGAACCGCTCGTAGTCCTCCCAGTAGTTCCGGCCGCGCCGGACGATCGTGCCCTGCTCGCGGATCTCCTCGAGGCTCGAGCCGATGGTGCGGAGGCGGGTGTCGAGGTACTCCTCCATGTCCTGCCAGGGGAAGAACTCGCCCAGACCCAGCTTCGTGCCCAGCTCCTTCGCGATCCACCAGCCCGGCTTCGTGTCGTACATCGCCTCGACGGCGGGGAACCGCGCGGCGATGAACGGCTGCTTGTGGCTCTGGAGCAGCAGGTCGTCGTAGCGCTCGAGGTAGGTCGCCTCGGGCAGGATGACGTCGGCCCACATCACGTGCTCCATCGGCAGCACGTCGATCGCGACGTAGAGGTCCAGGTTCCTGAGCGCCTCTTTCGTGCGCTCGACCATCGGAATCGAGTGGAACAGGTTCACGCCGTACGAGAACAGGCCCTTGATCGGGTAGGGCTCGCCCGTGATCATCGGCGGAATCATCTCTTGCACGGCCGTCGCCGAGCCGTAGAACAGTCCGCGGTCGACGGAATCGCGGAACGGCGACTCGACCTCGATGTCCGGCGTGGTGCCGCCGCAGCCGCCGGAGGCGGGCGCCAACGGCAGGTCGGGGTGCGGGAAGTCGTCGACGCTGGGGGCGTCGCAGAAGTAGTAGCCGCCCGGCTTGCCGTAGTTGCCCAGAAGCACGTTCACCAGGTAGAGCGCGCGCATGCGCTGGGTGTCGTCGCCGTACCAGACCACGTGACGTCCGACGGGAAGCACCGCGCGGGGCGCGTGCTCCGCCATCTCGCGGGCGATCCTGCGGATCGTCTCCGCGGGGATGTCGGTGATCTCGGCCGCCCACTCGGGCGTGTAGTCGGCGACGTGCTCGATCAGCCGCTCGATGCCGATCGTGTACTGCTCGGCGTACGCCGCGTCGTACAGCTCCTCGGTGATCAGTACGTTCATCCAGGCCAGCAGCAGCGCGGTGTCGGTGCCCGGCTTGACCGGCAGCCAGTCGTTCGCCTTGGCCGCGGCGGTCGAGAAGCGGGGATCGGCGACGACCAGCTTCGCGCCGCGCTTGAGCGCCAGGGCGAAGTCCTGCAGCTGGGTGTTGTGGGTGTCCTCGCCGATGTGGTGGCCGATCAGGACGATGTAGTCCGTCTCGGACCAGTCGATCTGCTCGTGACCCGAGATGCCGCGACCGAAGGTGTACTGGCTGGCGGTCTCGCGCGGGCCGGTGCAGAGGCTGACGGACGGCTTCGCGGCGTTCGGCGATCCCCACGCTCCCGGCAGGTAGGAGGCGAACCACTTGTCGCCGCTGCCGTGTCCGAAGAACGCGACCGACTCGGTGCCGTACGCGTCCTTGATCCCGTTCATCTTCTCGGTGATGTAGTCGAGCGCCTCGTCCCAGCTGGCTTCGCGGTACTCGCCGTCGCCGCGCTCGCTGCCTTCGACGCGGATCAGCGGCCGCTTGAGGCGGTCGGGATCGTACGTCTGGGTCGGAGCGCCCTGGCCGCGGGGGCAGAGCATGCCACGGGACTTGGGGTTGCCGACGTAGCCGTCGACCTTGCGGACCTTTCCGCCGGAGACGTACGCCTTGATGCCGCACTTCCAGAAGCAGTTCTCGCAGTACGAGTAGACCTCTTTGACCTGGCCGTCGTACCACTGGGGCGGCATCGGCGCGAACGGGTTCGGGATGCGATCGAGGACGGACTGCGCGCTGGCCGCCCCCCCGATCGCCGCCGCGCCCACCGTCGCGCTGGACAACTTGAGAAACGTTCTACGATCGATTCCCACGCCTGACCTCCCTGATCGATGCGTGCAGGAAACGGGTCAGCGGCCCATAGAAGCCGCTGACGTCTTTCGACGCCACGTCGCCTGCGTAGCGGTCGAACCAAGGGAACATGAAGTGCACGAGCACGTACCGGGCCGCTTCGTCGTGTCCGTCGCGGGCCAGCAGGCCGGCGGCTTCGGCGACGGCGGCCACGTGGTCGGGAAGATCGGTCCAGCCCGGGTCGGTGCCGATGCCGTGCCCTTCGAGGAACCGTCCGAGCTCGACCGCGGTGGGGCCGAGCAGCTCGCCGTCGACGGCGTAGCCGACGTAGGGCGGCGAGGAGAGGCCGGAGGCGCTGCTCACGAACAGGTCGACGTAGCTCGACTGAAGAACCCGTTCCGTCGGCGCGACGACGTCCGGCGCGTCCACGCCGAGCGCGTCCGCGACCTCCTGCACCGCTGCGGCGAAGGTTCCGGACTCGAGGTCGTGGGCGAGCGCGTCGCCAGGCGAGGCGTAGACCCCCGCCACGATCTGGAGCAGGAGCTCGACCGCGGTCCGGTCGGCCTCGACGCATGCGGCGGAACGCTGCACCGTCATCGCGGAGCCCGGGTGCAGCGAGAGCGGCGTCCATCGGGAACGATCATGTACAAACAATCACTTGTGGGCGCCTGCCCCCGGTAGGGACAAACGTCGTGCGGAGGGGATCAGGACGTGTTCAGCGCACCAGCCCACGCACCACGGCGGTCATGCCGGGCCGGAGGGCGGAGCGCTCCGCTTCCGTGAGCGACGCCGCGTCGAGTCGGATCGTCGCGACGTAGGTGACGTCCCCCCGGACGGGTTCCGCGCGGTACCCGATCCGCTCGACGACCCCGGCGATGGCGACGCCGGGCAGCGCGTCGACCTCGACCGTGACCTCGTCGCCCGGCTGGACCGCGACCACCTGAAGCTCGGTGAGGTTCGTGGTCCGGGCGCGCCAGCCGCTCAGGTCGGCCAGCCGGACCGCCGTGCCCGGCTCGGACCCGCCGGCACCGCCGGCACCGCCCAGCGTCTCGCCGACCTCGACGCCGATCGAGACGACCCGGCCGTCGAACGGGGCTCGCAGGGTCCGCTCGCGGACGGCCAGGGACGCCGTGTCGCGCGCGGCCACGGCCTGGTCTCGCTGGGCAACGGCCAACGACGCGTTCGCGCCGGCCTGCGCCAGAGCGGCGCGTGCGGCTTCGAGGTTCGCTTCGGCCTGGCCGATGCCGGCGACGGCCTGGCGCACCTGCGCCTCGGCCTGCGCGATCGTCGCTTGCGCCTGGGTGGCGGTCAATCGAAGCGCGGCTTCGGCCCCGTCGCGCTGCGCCTCGGCCATTCGCACGGCGGCGTCGGCCACCGCGATCTGGCGCTCGGCCGCCCGCTCGCCCGCTCGCGCCGCCTGCAGACGCGCCTCGGCAGCGGCCAGGGCGGCCTCGGCCTCGCTAAGGCGGGCACGCTCCCGCTCGTCGTCGAGGCGCAGCAGCGGATCGCCTGCGGCCACCTCGTCGCCTTCCTCGACGAGTCTCTCGGCCAGAATCCCCGTCCCGGCGAACGCCAGATCGGAGCTACGCAGCGGTCGCACCTCGGCTTCGGCGGAGGTCGGAACGCCGGCGACCGGTCGCGTCGCAGCGGGGTCGTCGGTCGCGGAACCGGGGCCGGACGCGGTGGAGCGGTCTTCCGACGCGCCGGCCGCCGGGCCGGGCGGGGGGTCGGCCGGATCCGGCGTGCCCGCGCTCTCGGCGATGGCGTCCGGCGACGTTCCGAACGTCAGGACGCCCTGGCTGCGAAGGACGAAGGCGGCGCCGACGGCGAGTCCCGCCCCGACGAGCACGAACAGAAGCGGCCTGATCAGTTGCACGATGCCTCCTGGTCGCCGGGCGACCGTGGTCGAGTCGGGGTCGGCCGCCACGCGGCGACACCCCCGGCGTGCGGCGTCACGGGGCACCCTCGGACAGCGCCCGGACGTCGTCCGGATCGTCGACGATGCGCTCGAGGATTCCGTCGCGCATCTGAATCACGCGGTCGACGTGACGACACATCCTGAGGTCGTGCGTCACCATGATTCCCGCCCTCCGGTCGTCGTGCACAAGCGACGCGAACGTCTGGACCACCTGGTGCGCCCGCTCGGTGTCCAGGCTGGCGGTCGGCTCGTCGGCCAGCACGACGGCGGGACGGTGGATGAGGGCCCGTGCGATCGACACGCGCTGCTTCTGCCCGCCCGAGAGCTGCGAGGGCAGGCTGCGAAGCCGGTCGGCCAGCCCCAGCTGCTCCAGCAGGTCCTTCGCCCACTGCACGCTCCCCGGCGTCGTGCGGCCGTTGAGCGACAGCATCAGCGTGACGTTCTCGAGCACGGTGAGGTAGGGGAGGAGGTTGTTCGCCTGGAAGGTGAAGCCGATGTTGCGCCGGCGAAAGCGGGTCAGCTGACGGTCGGACAGCTCGGCGATCTCCTGGTCGGCGATCCGCACCCGACCGTCGCTGGGGCGAAGAAGGCCCGCCAGCATCGCCAGCAGGCTCGTCTTGCCAGAGCCCGACGGTCCGACCAACGCCACGAACTCGCCCGGCCGCACCTCGAACGAGACGTCGTCGACGGCGTGGATCAGCTGCTCGCCCAGCGGGTAGGTCTTGCTCAGTCCCTCGGCGATCAGCGCAGGACCGCTGGCGACGCGCGGGGGTCCTGCGGCCGGAGACGGCCGTGCGGCCGACCTGCGCCCGGGCGTCACGTTCCGAGCCCCAAGGCGGTCAGCGGCTCGACGCGCAGCGCGGCCCGTAGCGCGACGAGCCCCCCGAGCGGCCCGATCACCAGAAGGCCGCCGACGGCGACCGCGACGTTCCCCGGCTGGAACACGATCGGGACGGTCGAGGGGAAGGTGGCGGCCAACGCGAGCGTGCCGAGTCCGCCGAGCGCGACCCCGACGAGATTCGTGAACACGATCTGCAGCACCGTCGCCGTGGCGACCATCAGGTTGGACGCCCCGATCGCCTTCAGCATGCCGATCTGCCCCAGCTTCTGCAGCGTCTGGATCTGGAAGAACCCGCCGACGACGAGAATCCCGATGACCAAGGTGAAACCGGTCTGGGTATCGACCGTGCTCTGTTGGGCCGCGTAGCCCGGGATGCTCTCGTACGCGGTGACGAGGTCCACCGCCCGCACCGAGCGGACCTCCTGCTCGATCCGGGCCGCGACCTCCTCGGGCGGACTGGACGGGCCTGTGCGCACGGCGACGAGGTTGAACGGGAGGCGCGACAGGTCCACCGAGGCGTCCGCCTTCGGCTTCACGCGGTCGAACGTGGCCAACGGGACCAGGATGGAGGGCGCGATCTGGTACTGCTGACCGGACGTGACGCCGACGACGCGGAGGTCGTACCGCTCGTCCACCGCTCCCTGCGTGGAACGCACGGTGATCACGTCTCCGACGGTCGCCCCGCTGCGCAGCGCCGCCTGCCGGCCGAGCACCACCTCGTTGCCGCTGGACGAGGCGAAGCCGGATCCCTCCAGCACGCGCGGGGCGCCGGGGCGACCCGGCTCCACGCCGATCAGGGACACGCGCAGTCCCGGCGCGTCCGAACCGCCAGCGTCCTCGATCACGGTCGAGGCGAACGCGATCGCTCCGACGTCGGCCACGGCTTCGACGCGGCGCACCGACGCGACGACCGAGCGGTCGAGCTGGCTGGCGGCGATCTGGAGGTCGGCGGTGTCCTGGTAGACGAGCAGGTCGCCGTCGATGCCGCCTACGAACTGCCGGTTCCCCAGCCCGAGCCCCTCGCCCAGGCCGGAGAGGAACAGGATCAGGACGGTGATCAGCGCGATCACGGCGCTGATCGAGGCGAAGCGCCCGACGTTCCGGACCATCTCCTTGACGGCCAGCGACGCGGCCAGCGATACGGTCATCCGGGCGCCTCCACTTCGGTCACCCGAGCAGTCTAGGCCGAAGCGTACCTAGTTTTCGGTAGGCAACGGCACGAAGGCGCGCCGGTCCCGGCCCGATAGACTCGCGCATGGACCATCGACCGCTCGGCCGCACCGGTGTGCACGTCTCGTCGCTGTGCTTCGGCACCATGTCGTTCGGGACCACCGCCGACGAGGCGGAATCGGCCCGGATGTACCGCGCCGCTCGCGACGCCGGCATCGATTTCTTCGACACCGCCGACGTGTACGGAGAGGGACGCTCCGAACGGATCTTGGGCGATCTGATCGCGGACGAGCGGGACGCGCTGGTGCTCGCCAGCAAGGTGCACGGCAGGACCGGCCCTGGGCCCAACGACGTCGGCCTGTCGCGACGTCACGTCACGCGCGCCGTCGAAGCCTCGCTCCGTCGCCTCGGAACCGACCGTCTGGACGTGTACTACGTGCACAAGTTCGATCCCCGGACGCCGATCGACGAGACGCTGCGGGCGCTGGACGATCTGGTTCGGCGCGGACTGGTGCTCTATCCGGCCGTCAGCAACTGGGCGGCCTGGCAGATCGCCAAGGCGCTGGGCGCGTCGGCCTCGAACGGTTGGTCACGCTTCGAGGCCGTCCAGCCGATGTACAACCTCGTCAAGCGCCAGGCCGAGGTCGAGATCCTGCCCATGGCGCTGTCGGAGGACGTGGCGGTCGTGCCGTACAGCCCGGTCGGCGGGGGGCTGCTGAGCGGCAAGTACGGCCGGGATCGCAGTCCCGAGCGCGGGCGCATCGTCGAGAACGACGCGTACGCGAAGCGCTACGGTCATCCCAGCCACCTCGAGATCGCCGATCGGTTCACGGACTATGCGCGACGGGTCGGCCAGCATCCCGTGACGCTGGCCGTCGCCTGGGTTCGGGCCCACCCCGCCGTGACGGCGCCGATCGTCGGCGCACGCGACGTCGAGCAGCTGCGGCCGGCGTTGGCGGCGGGCGCGTTCGACATGGACGAGACGATGCGCCACGAGATCTCGGCGCTCACGCCGGAGGTTCCGCCGGCCCACGACCGCCGCGAAGAGGTTCTGGACCGGTAGACGACCCGTCGCCGCAGCAGCGCGCGTTCAGTCGGCCGCGAACAGCGCCTGGGCGCGCTCGCCGGCCTCTTCGAGCCACGCGCGACGCTGCTCCAGCGAGCTCGCGATCACCGGCGTCAGGTGCAGGCGCTCGATGGTGGGGATGCCGCAGGTCGGCAGCACGAACGCTTTCCAGAACGCGTCGAGCGCGTCGCCGGCGGACGCGTCGTACGGCGCGTTGGCGGTCGTGACGAGGAGCGCGGCGCGTACGTCCAACAGGCCCTCGAAGCCGCCCCCGGCGTCGCGGCTGAAGGCGGTGCCCTCGCGGATCACGCGTTCCACCCAGCCCTTGAGGATGGCCGGGGGCTGATCGAACCAGTTGGGGTGCACCAGGACCAGGCCGTCCGCCTCTTGGATCTCGGCGGCGTGCCGCTCGACCAAGGCGTCGTCGGACCTGTGCGTCTCGATCTCCTGGGCGGTCAGGCACGGATCGAACCGCTCGTCGTACAGATCGTGGAGCACGACGTCGTGACCGCTCTCCCGCAGCGCGGCGAAGATCGACCGCGCCAGCGAGTGGTTCAGGCTGTCGGGGTTCGGATGGGCCAGAACGAGGGTGATCGTCATCGTGACTCCACCGTCATCGACGCTCCCTGGGGGGACTAGGGACGCATGTCCTCGCTCCCGCGACGGATCGCGCGGCGCCGCTTCCTACGGTCCGCCGGGGACGAAGATCCAGCGGAACGACGCGGGCGGGGCGTCGGTCGTGACGGTGACGCCGTCGCTCCCGGAGAGCACCACGAAGGCGTTCCAGCCCGGCTGGAACGCGAGGTCGAGGCGCTCGTTCGCGCACTGCTCGACGGCCGTCGCCGAATCGGGCGTGTAGACCCACGAGGCGTTCCGCGGGGGGCCGGTGTAGCTCCACAGCTCGCGCGGCACGTCGGTGTGGACGAGACGACCGACGACCTCGCCGTCCCGAAGCAGGGTGAGGTACGGCAGGAAGACGGCGTCGATCGTTCGCTCGCGCTCGCAGTCGACGGGCTCCGGCTCGAGCAGGTCTTCGCCGACCGAGCCCGGCAGCTCCAGGCGGAAGCGCCCGTCGTCGACCGAGGCGGTCGCCACGGACTCGGGCACGATTCCCTGGAGGTCGCTGCCGATACGGGCCTCGACGACGACGTCGTCCGGAGCGTCGGGAGGCAGCCGGCCGTCCAGGACGAAGCCTCCCTGCGCGCTCGCGCCGGACAGAACGAGCGCCAGGGCGAGCGCGATCACGGTTCGTAGCGTCATGGGCATGTGCACGCCTCCTTCGGGCCCGACCGTACCAGCGGTCGGCGGTCCGATCGAGCCGCGGCGGCATGCGCAGCGGTCGCCGTCGCCCACGCGAAAAGCCCCCGAGATTCGAGGGCTTGGAGAAGCGGGTCGGCCACGGCGAGCGTGGGCCCGCTGTCTTCACGGTCAGTATAGCGTCGCCCCGGTCGGCGGACGGCGATCTGGCCGACTGCCGACGACCGACGGGCCGACGGCTGCCCGCGCGCAGGCCGTGCCAGCCGCACGCGCGAAGACGGCGCTAGGCGATCCCGAAGCGCTCGCAGAACGCGCCGGTCACGCCCAACAGCGTCACGAGCAGCCCGACGCTGGCCATCAGCGCACCCAAGATCATCGTCTCGGTGCGTCCGACTCCCGCCCGCTCGGGATCGTTCGGCCCCCGAGCGAAGAAGAAGCGCACCAGCAGAACGGTCCCGACAGCCAGAAGCGCGAGTCCGATCGCCAACAGAATCCAACACATGGTGCCCTCCTCGTCGGCGGCTCGCAGCGACGAACAGAACGTCGATCGGAGCCGCCCGGAACGGCGCTCCGCACCGTCCGGATCAGGCCCTCCCTGTCCTCAGCGTAGCGGCATCGCCGACACCACGCAAGCGGCGTCGCCGTGGCGGCGCTAGCATGGGCCCATGACCGACGCGACCGACTCCCCGACCCCCGGCCCCGACACGCCTCACGTGACGATCGAGCCGGTCGGCCCGTCGACGTGGCGTGACGTCGCCGACCTGGACGTCCACGCCTCGCAGCGTGCGTTCGTCGCCGAGCCCTCGCGCTACCTCGCTCTCTGCTGCTACGGCGACGACTGGTCGCCGCTGGCCGTCCGCGCGGACGACCGGATCGTCGGGTTCCTGATGTGGGCCGTGGATCCCGACGACGGATCGTGCTGGCTGGGCGGCATCCTCGTCGACCGGCGGCATCAGCGACGGGGCATCGGACGCCTCGCGACGCGGCGTGCGATCGAGCGGCTCCACGCTGCGCACGGATGCCGCGCGTTCGCGCTCTCCTACCTGCCCGAGAACGTCGCCGCTCGGCGAACGTACGCAGCGTTGGGGTTCGTCGAGACGGGCGAGCTCGAGGGGGACGAGATGGTGGCGCGCCTGCAGCTGGACGACAGCTCGGAGCTGGGTCCGTCGTCGGCGTAGCCGTTCGCGCGTGAGCCGGCCGGCGTCCGGGCGCCCTCAGAAGTCGCCTTCCGCCACTTGGAACACGTGGAAGCCCAGACGGCGCCAAGCCGCGACGACGCTGGCGCGGTCCTCGAGCACCACCAGGGTGTCCTCGGGGTGGAGCCCGTGCTCGCGGACCATCTCGGTCTTGACCTCGTCGTCGTGTCGCCTGTCGTCGATGCGGCGCAAGATCAGCCGGTGGTACGGCACCGCGTGGCGCGCCAGCCACTCGATCGTCTCCTGGCGCGCGACGTCTCCCCGCCCGCTGGCGATCACCACCTCGTAGCCCTCGGCGTGCAACGCCCGCAACACCGTGATCGTGTTCTCGATCGGGAGGTCGTCGCCGCACGCCAGGAAGAACCGCGTCCAATCGGGCTCGTCACGATGGATCCAGTGCAGGCGGTGCTCGATGTCGGCCAAGGTGCCGTCGAGATCGCTGATCACGAGGCGAGGGGCGCTGCGGCGTCGGGCTCGGGACATGGTGGCGACGGCCTCCGGATGGCGGGGCGGGGGGCGCCCGCTCAGAGTCGAACGACTTCGTGGCTGCCCGGCAGCTCGAACACCTCGATCGCGGGGTGCTCCTCGCGGAACCAGCGCTCGTCGTACGTCCCGCGGAAGAGGGCCACCGGCGCGCCGTCGGCGTCCCGCGCGATCTTCGCCGAGCGGGGGGCGGGAACCGGCTCCGCCGACAGCCAACGCACCAGGCCGTGCGACTCCCGCGTGAGCTCGGTCTCGACGCCGTACTCTTCGCGCATGCGGTACTGGAACACGTCGAACTGCAGCGGACCGATCGCGCCCAGGATCGGATCCCGAGCGCCTTGGGCCGGCAGGAACACCTGCACCACGCCTTCGTCGGCCAGCTGGTCCAGGCCCTTCCGGAACGGCTTGCGCTTGTCGGCATGACGCGGCCGGACGGTCGCGAACGACTCGGGCGCGAAGCGGGGGAACGTCTCGAGCTCGACGCCGGGGCGGGTCGAGAGCACGTCGCCGATCCGGAACGCGCCCGGAACGATGAGCCCCAGCACGTCGCCGGGAGACGCCGCCTCTACCGTGACGCGCTCGCGACCGAACAGGGCGTGCGCCCTGGCCAGCTTCAGCTGCTTGCCGCTGCGAGCGTGGTGGACGTGCATGCCCCGCTCGAACCTGCCCGACACCACCCGCACGTACGCCGTCCGGTCGCGGTGGCGGGCGTCCATGTTGGCCTGCAGCTTGAACACGAACGCGGCGAAGTCGTCGTCTTCGGGCTCCAAGCGCCCGCCCCGGACGTCCAGGCCGGCAGGAGGCGGGGCGAGCTCCAGGAAGCGGCGAAGGAACGGCTCGACGCCGAAGTTCGTCAGCACGCTGCCGAAGAACACCGGCGTGATCTCGCCGGCCAGGACGCGGGCGGGATCCAGCGGCGGGAGCAGCTCCTCGACGAAGGCGACCTGCTCCTGCAGCGTCGCATGCAGCCGCTCGCCGACCAGCTCGGCGAGCCTGGGATCGTCGACGCCCGAGGTGGCGACCGGAGCGCGACGCGCGTTGCGCTCGGTGCGCTCGAACAGGTGGACCTGGCGGGTGGGCCGCTCGTACACGCCCTTGAAGTCGGGCCCGTCGCCGATCGGCCAGGTCACGGGCGAGGAGGGAAGACCCAGCGTCGTCTCGATCTCGTCGAGAAGCGCGATCGGGTCGCGCGCGGGTCGGTCCAGCTTGTTCACGAAGGTGAACACCGGCAAGCCGCGCCGCTTCGCGACCGCGAACAGCTTCTCGGTCTGCTCCTGCACGCCTCGCGCCGCGTCCAGCAGCATCACGGCCGAGTCCGCCGCCGTCAGGGTGCGGTAGGTGTCCTCGCTGAAGTCCTGGTGGCCGGGCGTGTCGAGCAGGTTCAGCACGTGCCCCTGGTAGTCGATCCTCATCGCGGCCGACGTCACCGAGATGCCGCGTTCCTGCTCCAGGCTCATCCAGTCGCTCGTGGCGTGCCGCGTGCCTTCCTTCCCGGTGACCGCGCCGGCCTCCCGCACCGCGCCGGCGTAGAGAAGGAGCTTCTCCGTGAGCGTGGTCTTGCCGGCATCGGGGTGCGAGATGATCGCGAAGGTGCGCCTGCGGGCGACGTCGGGGGAGAGGTGCGTCACGCCCCGCAACGTATCGCGCCGGCTCCCTGGGAAGGGCTCTTTGGGCGACGCCCCATCGGGACGTCCGTCTCCGGTGGCGTGCGGCGCCTCCTGGCAAGCTGAACCGAAGGAGGGCGTGTGTGAACCATCGATCGTTCGCTGCCCGTCGCATCGGTCGCCCCTGGCCCGCCGTGGGGGCGCCTGCGAGGACGCGTCGGCCGAGGTCGATGTTCGTGGCGACGATCTCGGCGACGCTCCTGGCGGCGATCGCGGCGTCCATCGGCCTGGCGCAGCCGTGCGCCGATGTCGGCGACGTCGCGGCCGCTCGCGAGGCACGTGGCCGCGTCGCCTCGGCCGGTCCGATCGTTTGGCCGGGCTGGAACGACCCCCCTCCCGTGCTGATCCGAAGCGGCGTGGCCGACTGCCTGGTGGATCATCCCGCTCCCCCTGCCGACTTCGAGCAGGTCGGCCCCGGCACGCATCGCCTTGAGGGACACCTTCTGCCGGTCCCCGCCGCGACGGCGTGGCCCGTGAACGGGCTCTGGTCGGTGGCGATCCCCGCGCAAGACGAGCTGCAGACGTTCCTGGACGAGCATCTAGGCCCCGGCGTGGTCCAGCTCGATTCGGACCTGTACACGCGCGCGATCGTGCACGAGGCGTTCCACGCGTTTCAGATGACGACGCTGGGCGGTCCCGACGCGATCCCGGCGATGGGCGCCGAGCGGCCCGGCGAGACGCTGGCGGCGCTGAGGGGCGATGCGGGCGCGGACGCGGCGCACGAAGCGATGGGAGCCGCGCTGTCCGCCGCGCTGGACGCCCGGTCACCGGCCGCGGCGTCGGCCGCGCTGACCGCCTTCGTGCAGCGTCGAGACGCCTGGTGGGCGCAGGCACCGGCCGGCGTGGCCGGCGTGGAGCGCCACCTCGAATGGCTGGAAGGCACGGCTCGCTACGCCGATGTGCTGATCGGCGTGGGCGCCGGCGGCGCGGCCGTCTCGTCCGCGGCGTGGCGCGAGCTTCGGGACCAGGTCGCGCGTCCGACCGCGATCGCTTCGGGGCTTCGGGATCGTTACGCCGCGTTCGGGGCGGCGCAGGCGTTCGTCCTGGATCGCTGGCGACCCGGATGGAAGACGCGTGCGCTCCCTGGCGAAGCGTCGTTGGACACGCTGATCCGCGCGCTGGCGAGCGATCTGGCGAGGCCGTAGCCGGGTCGGGACGCGCCGCCGTAGCGCGTCCTGCGCGTCAGGAGCTGGCCAGCGCGTCCAACGCCGCGGCCAAGCGTGCGCGCACCTCCCCGGCGATCGGCGCGAGGCGTTCACGCGTCGCTTCGTCCGCCAGCGTGAAGGCGTGCTCGGGATCGAGGATCGCCACCTCGGTCTCGCCGTCGATCTCGCGCAACGTCGCCGTGCAGGGGAGGAGCAACGCGATGTCGCGGTCCATGTCCAGCGCCTGCTTCGCGAACTGCGGGTTGCACACGCCCAGGATGTGGTGCGGCTCGTGCTCCGCGCCGAGCTTCGTCTCGAAGATCGCTTGCACGTCGATGTCCGACAGCACGCCGAACCCTTGCTCGGCCAGCGTGGCGGCGAAGCGCTCGTGGGTGGTCGGCAGGTCGGTCGGCACGATTCGTTTCAGACTGCGCATGAGAACCTCCTTCAGGTCCGAACGGTACGCCTGGAGGATACCCCCCGACGTTGGACGGATACCCCATAAGGGTATCGTGACCATCATCCCACGCCGTCCGCCGCACCGCCGTCGTGCTGGCCGACGTGCGTCCGAACTCGTACGACATCCCGATCCGTCCGTGCGTGCTGCACTGGACGTGCAAGACCGTGGCGTTCGACGCGCCGGCAGGCCGTGCGCGAGCGCGACGCCTCGAGGTGCGATGCCCTCGACCCGATCCCCGTCCATCCCGCACCGATCTGCCGGCTGCGATGCCCGGACGCCGGAAACGAGGTGACCATGGCACGAACGCATCGTCCAGGCACATCCACGGACCTCGCGCCCTTCCGCTCCGTGTCGGAGCGCCTGCTCGGAGAGACGCTGTCGCCCCGGACGGTCTGGCCCGCGGAGGAACGCCAGGACATCGTCGTCGACACGTTCGAGGACGGCGTGCTCGCGCTCGAGCTCCCGACCCGCTGCGACGGCGATCACCGCGAGATCGAGATCCAGGGCGAAGGCCGACGCCAGCCCCCCGCCCTGCCCGTCCACACTCCACCCGACCGACCGCGGCCCGGGTCGAGGCCGCGGTCCCGGCTCGAACGATGCTCGGAGGCGATTTGATGCCCGACCCCCGACAGATCGACATCCACGACGGCGACGCCACGGTGCACGGAGACCTGACGGTTCCTCCCGGCGCGAGCGGTCTGGTGGTGTTCGCGCATGGGAGCGGAAGCAGCCGTCACAGCCCGCGAAACCGCTTCGTCGCGGAGGGACTGCAAGACGGCAGCTTGGCGACGTTGCTGATGGACCTCCTCAGCGACGAGGAGGAGCGCGCCGACGTGATCGACCGGCGTCACCGCTTCGACATCGACCTGCTGGCCGGTCGGCTCGAGGCCGCCATGGACGGTCTGGCCGACGAGCCGGATGTCGCGTCGCTGCCGCTGGGTCTGTTCGGCGCCAGCACCGGCGCAGCGGCCGCGCTGGTCGCTGCCGCCCGGAGGCCGGACGCGGTGAAGGCCGTCGTGTCACGAGGGGGGCGTCCGGACCTCGCCGGCGACGCCCTGGAGAGCGTTCGTTGCGCGACCCTGCTGATCGTCGGGGGTGACGATCGGCCGGTGATCGGCATGAACGAGGAGGCGGCGGCCCGCATGCCGGTGGACGCGGAGCTCCGGATCGTTCCTGGCGCGACGCATCTGTTCGAAGAGCCAGGAGCGCTCGAGCAGGTCGTGGAGCACGCACGCGCCTGGTTCACGCGGCACCTCGTGGAGCGCGCCGGCTAGCGATCGACGGGCGCGACGCCGCGTTCCTCCGCAGGCCACCACCGTTCGATGTACGCCGAGACGGCCTGCACCTGGGCCTCGTCCCAGCCCGGCCCGACGGCCGGCATCCGCTCGCCGCCCCGTCGAACGAGCTCCTCGATGTGCTCGGGACGAAGCCGCGCGACCCCTGCGGAGCCGTCCAGGGCGGGGCCCACGCCTCCCTGGCCGGCATCGCCGTGGCACGGCGCGCAGGTCGCGACGTACAGGCGCTCTCCCTGGAGCGCCAGCTCGGCGGGAGTCTCTGCCCTGGGCGTCGGCGCCAGGTTCGCGGCCGGACCGTCGACGAACGCCATCATGCCGATCAGCACGGCGCCCGCCAGACCCGCCGTCACGAGCATCAGGATCTTGCGGCGGTCGTCGCCACTCTCGTTCTTCGGCATCGGACTCCCTCTCTCGTGCTGACGGTACACGCCCGCAGGTGTCGGGTGCGCGCGACGTTCGCCCTCCGCGGCCGCCTGACGCGCCACGATGCCGGTACGGCCTGCTCCGAGGGCGTCACGCCAACGGCCGAACCCGCCGTCGCAACACGTACGCCAGCGCCAGGCTCAGCGCGAACAGGGCCGCCGCGAGCGCCAGGTACGTCGTGTCCACCGAGATCGTGGCTTGGTCCAAGCGACCCTCGACGGACGCACCGGCCAGCACGGCGGTCGTCATCGTCAAGGCGTTGCCGAGCGCGATCCCGGCCAGGAACACCGGCACGCGGACCCGGAGCAGGCCCGCTGGCAGGTTCACCATGTCGGCGTGCAGGTACATCAGCCCGCCAGCGACGACGCTCTCGAAGCTGCGACGGCGCAGCATCCGAACGATCGACCAGCGCTCCGCCAGGCGCGCCGTCAGTGCAGCGGAGCCCATGAAGCGGCCGATGGCGTACCCCGCTGCGGCGGACAGGAGCGTGCCCACCAGCGCCAGCGCGATGCCCGGCCAGGCACCCAGTACGAAGCCCGTCGCGAGGTTGGCGACCGTGATCGGGATCAGCAGCAGCGGGCGCGCCAGGTAGAGCCCCAACAGCGCGACAGGCGCCCACGGACTGCTGGACGCCTGTTCGATCAGGCCGAGCAGGAACGGGACCGGCCCGGCGTCCGAGCGCTGGGCGCCCCACCAGAAAAGGGCGAGCACGACGGTCCATGCAGCGAGCACGATCGCGCGGAACGTCGCTCGGAACGTCCACGCTGGGCCCCTCAAGCCGACATGTCCAGCGGCGGCGAGCGTCTGCGATGCGCCTGCCGGTCCAGCACGAACGAATGGACCGTGTAGAACGCCACGTACGACAGCGAGGCGTAGAGCAGCGCGCTTCGGGCCGCGCTCGGCTCGAGGAACAGGGCCACCAGGACGGCCGCTCCCCAGACGCTCCCGAGCACGACGTGCAACATCCGCGAACGGCGCATGTGGCTGACGTAGAGGAACTTCACGTCGGCGAACACCAGCATCGACAGCCCCACGACCAGCACCGTGTTCAGCCAGGCGGGCAGGCCCAGCAGGAAGGCGTAGAACGCGAAGACGTTCCAGTACGACGGAAACCCGACGAAGAAGCCCTCGTCGCTGAGCTTGGCGCTGGTCCGCGAGAAGCCGTACGCGGAACTGAACACCAGCACGGTCACGAACAGGGTCACCGGCTCGAGCAGCATTCCCGCGTGCATCATGAACAGCACGGGCAGGAACACGTACGACACGAAGTCGACGACGTTGTCGAGCAACGCGCCGTCGATGCGCGGCGCCGTCGTGACGGTCCGGTACTTGCGCGCCAGCGTCCCGTCCGTGGCGTCGATGATCAGGGTGATCGCCATTCCGAGGAGCGCCAGGACGTACCGCTCGTCGAGGATCCACTGGATGGCCAGCACGACGAACAGCAGGGTGGACATCGTGTAGAGGTGAACGAGGTAGCCGCGGGCGGCGGAAGCGGGCATGAATCTCCTCGAGGCGAGAGGCCGTACGGATCTCGCCGGGGATGAAGGCGACGGGCCGAGGTCGAGCGTCGGTCGAACGACGTCACGATATCCGGAAACCGACCGCGGCACCGTGCGCCCGGGTCGACGATCTCGCGGCGCGGCGGTGAGCGCCGCGCAACGATCGGTCGATGACGAACCGCCTTCGTTCGACCAGCGACGGCTCCTGGCAGCTCGGGGGTGTCACTGCCGGCAGGACGCCTCCTGGCTCACGCGTCCGGAGTCGTGCGCGCGAGGGCGGGGGCGCCGTGTCGCAGGGCGTGCGTTGCCGCCCGAGCGTGCACGTGCCTCATCACGGGCGCGTCGCCGTCCGAAAGAGCGCGGCCGGAGCCACTGTGGGACGCCGCCGCCCGGTGTACGCTCTTCCCGTACGGTGCATACAAGGCGACGCCCATACGCCGCAACCACCGCCGATCCGCGCCGCGAGCCGAGAGCTTCACCGCTCACGCGTGCACGGGCCTCCGGAAGGGGAACTCCCATGACCACGTACCGCCTCCTTCGCCGCACGATCGCTGCGGCTCTTACGCTCGCATTGCTCGCAGGGGCTCCGGCATTCGCCCAGGAGGACGCGGAGTGCGCCGGTTTCGAGCGCCCCATCGTGTTCGCCGAGCTCGGGTACGACAGCGCCGACATCCTCACCAATCTGGCGCGGTTCGTCCTCGAAGAGGGCTTCGGCTGCGCCACCGACGCCATTCCCGGCGCCACCCTGCCGATCCTCCAGGGCATGATTCGTGGCGACGTCGACGTCGACATGGAGCTCTGGGTCGACAACGCTCCCGAGTTCTGGCACGAGGCGCTCGCCGAGGGCCGAGTCCGCGAGCTGAGCCACGTGTTCGACGACGCCGCACAGGGCTTCTACGTGCCGCGCTACTTGGTCGAGGGCGATGCCGACCGCGGGATCGAGCCTCTGGCCCCCGACTTGCGGGCCGTGAGCGACCTGCCGCAGTACGCCGAGCTGTTCCGCGACCCCGAGCAGCCCGACAAGGGCCGCTTCTACAACTGCGTGATCGGCTGGTACTGCGAGGGCATCAACAACGTCAAGATGGTCGTGTACGGGCTCGAGGACCACTACACCAACTTCCGGCCCGGCACCGGCATCGCGCTCGAGACCACCATGGACACCGCCTACACGCTCGGCGAGCCTTGGCTCGGCTACTACTGGGAGCCGACCGGCATCATGGGGCGCCTGGACATGCTGCGTCTCGAGGAGCCGCCCTACGATGAAGAGTGCTTCGCCCACATGAACGCCATGGCGGAGGCGGACACGCCGGAACTGGCCACCGACGCTTGCGACTACCCCGTGGTCGTCGCCGCGGTCGGCCTCGGCACGGAGTTCGCGGACACGATCCCGGCGCCGATCGAGTCGTTCCTCGACGCCTTCTACCTCCAAACCGCCACCATCAACGACATGCTCGCCTTCATGGAGGCCAACGACGCCGGCACGCAGGAGGCGGCGCTCGCCTTCATGCGCGACAGCCCCGACGTGTGGGGCGCATGGCTGGCGGACGTCGACCCGGCCGTGACCGAACGGGTGCTCGGCGCCCTTCGTTGAGGGTCGGCGCCCTTCGCCGTAGCGTCGAAGGCAGTGCCTGACCTCGTCAGGGCCCGGCGGGCCCGTCACCCGACGCACACGGGTGCCGGCTCCGCCGGGCCCGTCGTCCGGGTGATACCCTCCTGCCGGGCGTCGCACCTTGCGCGGCCGGACGCGCTTCGCGTCGCGCAGCGACCCGTTGCGACCTCCTAGAAAGGTTGTTGCCATGCATGCCACGACCGCGCGAAGCCGCGTCACCGCGGCCATACCGTTCCCGGCGCTGCTCGTCGGCGGCGAAGGGGACGCCCCGCCGCCGGGCGGCGACGTGAGCTGCACCGTCGTCTTCGCCGAGAAGGTCTGGCTCAGGTGGAGCGCCCACACGCGGGGCGGGGTCGTGGCCGCGATCGAGGCCGGCACGACCGAATCGCACGGGGCGGCTCGCGCCTACCCGGCATCGGACGTCGTCGTGGGCGTGGCCTCGCGGTTCGGCGATGCGACCGCCTCGCGCATGTCGGCCGGGCCGTCGTAAGTCGCGCCGGTGCTCACGTTCCTGAACCAGCCGTTCCCGGAGGCCTGGCGCATCCCGCTGCGTGGCTGGACGAACGACGGGGTCGACTGGCTGATCGCCACCTACGGCGACGTGTTCCGCGGCATCACCGACACGATGCTGCTCCTTCTGGTGCGCGTCGAGCGCGGGCTCGCCGCCATGCCCTGGTGGCTCGTGGTGCTGCTCGTCGCCGCGCTCGTGTGGCACGCCAGCGGACGTCGCATCTGGCCTGCCGTCACGCTGTCGGGCCTGCTCGTGCTGGTCGGCACCTTCGGCCTCTGGTCAGAGATGATGACCACGCTGGCGATCATGCTCATCGCGACGCTGTTCACGATCGTCATCGGCATCCCGATCGGGATCGCGATGGCCCGCAGCGACCTCGTCAAGACGCTGCTCCGGCCACTGCTCGACGGAATGCAGACGATGCCGAGCTTCGTCTACCTTGTGCCCGTCGTCATGTTCTTCGGCTTGGGGAACGTCGCGGCCATCATCGCCACGTTCATCTACGCGGTGCCGCCCATCATCCGCCTGACCGATCTGGGCCTGCGGCTGGTAGACACCGAGGTGCTGGAGGCCGCCCATGCCTTCGGCGCCTCGGAGCGCCAGACGCTCATCTGGGTGCGGTTGCCGCTAGCGCTGCCGACGATCATGGCCGGAGTCAACCAGACGATCATGATGGCGCTGGCGATGGTCGTCCTGGCGTCGATGATCGGCGCCCGCGGACTGGGTCAGGAGGTGCTGCGCGGCCTGCAGCGAGGCGACGTCGGCCTCGGACTGGAGGCGGGCCTCGCCATCGTTTTCGTAGCCATCGTCATGGACCGCATCACCGCCGGCTACAGCCGACGCTGGGACCCCACCGCGAAGGAGCGCTGAGATGACGAATCCCGACTCGGGGACGGCGCCCGGCGGCGCGAAGCTTCACATCGAGGTCGAGAACCTCTTCAAGGTCTTCGGTCCCGACCCGCAGTCCGTCGTTCCCTTGCTGCAGGAGGGCGTCTCCAAGGACGACATCCTCGCGCGCACCGGTCACACCGTCGGGCTGCGGGACATCAGCCTGAACGTCGAGCGCGGCGAGACGTTCGTCGTGATGGGGCTCTCCGGGAGCGGCAAGTCGACGCTGGTGCGCTGCCTCAATCGACTGATCGAACCGACCACCGGAACCGTGCGCCTCGATGGCGAGGACATCCTTGCGCTCGGCCCGCGAGGCCTGCGTGACATGCGACGCCACACCATGAGCATGGTCTTCCAGCGCTTCGGCCTGTTGCCGCACCGGACGGTCCTCACCAACGTCACCTTCGGCCTGCGCGTTCAGGGCGTGGGCCTCGAGGAGCGGCGCGAGCGGGCAAGCGCCTGGATCGAGCGTGTCGGCCTCGCCGGCTATGAGCACGCCCTACCGAGCGAGCTCTCGGGTGGCATGCAGCAGCGCGTCGGCCTGGCACGAGCGCTGTGCACCGACCCCGAGGTGCTGCTGATGGACGAGGCGTTCAGCGCCCTCGATCCCCTGATCCGTCGCGAGATGCAGGGAGCGCTCGTCCGGCTGCAGGAGGAGCTGAGCAAGACGATCGTGTTCATCACGCACGACCTCGACGAGGCCCTGAGGCTCGGCGACCGGGTGGCCATCCTCAAGGACGGCTTCCTGGTACAGGTCGGCACACCGGTCGAGATCGTCACCCGCCCCGCCGACGACTACGTCCGCGCCTTCGTGGAGGACGTGGATCGCTCCCGCGTGCTGCGGGCCCGCGACGCCCTGGAGTTCGCCGCCCCCCACGCCACGGCGCGGATCGACGATGCGCGCGGCCGGATCGACGCGAACGCCACCCTCGGCGAAGCGTTGGCGGTCATCGCCGACGGCGGCGGACCGGTGGCGGTCGTGGGCAGGAACGACCGGGTGCTGGGCGTGCTCGACGGCACGACCGCCCTGCGGGCGGTCACCGAACGGCCCGAGGTGGCGAACAGCTAGGAGCTCGCGCGGCGAGGGGGACGTCGGCACGCGCCCCGCGCGATCCGTCGGCCATGGAAGACGGTGGGCGCGGGCCGTCGCTGCGGAGCCCTGGCCGATGAGCGAGGCGTCACGAGCGTCGCGGGACCCCGGTCCGGACGGCCACGCGAACGGGACACGCTCGGAGTCCCGAATCGTGTCCCTCACGGCCTATCGGCATTGGTCGG
>CAZLQH010000007.1:0-61473 GCA_964561595.1 uncultured bacterium
GGGCGCCTGGGAGAGGCGCTGGCCGTCTACCCGAACCTGGCGCGGTACGACTTCCAGCTGACGTCGGCGTTCGACGTCGATCCCGCGAAGGTGGGACGCGAGGTGAACGGGGTCCGGATCCGCCACGCCGACGAGATCCCGGCGGCGGTGAGCGACCTGAAGATCGACATCGCGTTGCTCACCGTGCCGTCCGAAGCTGCGCAGGACGCGGCAAACGCACTGGCGGCGGCGGGGGTGACCGGTATTCTGAACTTCGCGCCGACCGTGATCGATGCGCCGCCCGGAGCGTACGTGGAACCCGTGGATTTTCTGGCAGGTCTCAAGCGCTTGTCGTTCTACATTCAACGTTCGAAGGCCAAGGAGGCAACGACATGAAACGAGCGGTGCACGGTTCGATCCTCATCCTGGCGTCGGTGCTGATTCTCGGCGCATGCAGCGGAGTTCCCGGGCTTGGCGGCGTCGATGTCGAGGTCGGCTTCTCGCCCACGAGCCTCGGCTTCGAGGTCGACGACGAGGGGACGATCACGG
Source organism: uncultured bacterium (assembly GCA_964561595.1). Classification (GTDB taxonomy): domain Bacteria; phylum Deinococcota; class Deinococci; order Deinococcales; family Trueperaceae; genus SLSQ01. The sequence goes on from CAZLQH010000007.1 coordinate 529, forward strand.
TGGCGAGCCACAGCATGTCGTTCTCGTCCGCCCCCGGCTCCGCGGCATCCGTGGCCACCGGCTTCGACGTGACGTACTACGAGCAGAACGGCGATCCGTTCCTCGGGACGGTCGCGGCGAGCTCGTTCACGAACCGCGATGCCTTCGCGCACCCGATCCCCGCCGGACTGACGTGCGTCGAGTCGGTGCCGTGCCGCGTCAGCAGTCCCGATGCTTCGTTCGCGCGTGTCGCGTCCGAACCGCTCGCGAACGTCGTCACGCTGCCGGGCCCGATCGCCGTCGAGCTGCTCGGGAGCGGCGGCGCCGCCGGCTACGCCGACTTCACGATCTTCGTCACGAGCGACGGAGGAGGCGATTTCGAGATTCCGGTCCGCGTGCAGTTCACCTACCCCGTGGGCGGGGGCGCCTGAGGATCGCACGCGTCACGTGTGGCTCGACGCGGGTCGAGCCACGGATCGGCTCGTGAGGGCATGGGCCGACAGACGCCGTCTTCGCTTGTCGTCGTCCCCGCGCGGTACCATCCCCCAATGTTCGAGCGGGTCCGGGAACGGCTCAACCGGTTCGAAGGTCGCATGGCCGAGGTGGTGCGCTCGGACGTGGCCTTCATCGAGGCGATCGGCGACGACCTCGTCGCGGCGGGAGGCAAGCGGCTCCGGCCGGTCCTGTCGTTCCTCGCCTCGGACCTCGTCGGTGCGGACGACGCGGCCGGCATGCGCGTCGCTCTGGCGGTCGAGCTGCTGCACTCCGCGTCGCTGCTGCACGACGACCTGATCGACGACGCTGCCACGCGTCGGGGGGCCGAGGCGGCGTTCCGGCGCTACGGCAACGTCGTCAGCGTGATGTCCGGCGACTTCCTGCTGGCCCGTGTGCTGGGCCTGCTGGCCGAGACGGGCGACCCCGCTTTCACGAAACGGATGTCCGACACCGCCGCGCGGATCTGCGAAGGCGAGGTCCTGCAGTTCCAGATGGCCACGCTCGAGACCTGGTCGTTGGAGGAGTACCGCCGCGTGATCGAGGGCAAGACGGCCGTGCTTCTGGCGACGGCCATGATCGGGCCCGGCATGCTCGCCGGCGCGGACGCGGAGCGGCTCTCGGCGCTGGAGCGCTACGGGATGGCGTACGGCCGGGCGTTTCAGATGCAGGACGACCGGCTCGACCTGCTGGGCGACGCCGAGACGCTGGGGAAGCCGGTGGGAGGCGACCTGCGCGAGGGCAAGGCGACGCACCCCGTGCTGGTCCTGCTGGAGCGCGGGGTCGACGAGGCGGCCGACATCGTGCGTCGCCACGCCCGGCGCGACGGCGACGTGGCGCGCATGCAGACGCTGGTCCGCGAGCACGGGGCCGACGCCGCGACACGGGACGCGATCCGGAGCGAGGTCCGCACGGCGACCGAGGCGCTGGACGCCTTCTCCGAGAGCTCCGCGACGCGCGATCTCGCGACGCTCGCGGAGCGCGAAGTCGCGCGGCTGGGCTGAGTCGGCGCGCGAGGGGGCGTCAGTCGGCCGGCGCGGCCCGCCGCTCGGCACGCTCCGCGATCTTGCGGGCCATGCCGGGGAACACCAGCGCATGCAGCGGCGTCACCAAGGTCCAGTAGAGGAACCCCGCGAGCCCCTTCGGCTCGAAGAAGGCGGTCTGGCGCAGCTCGGTCGCGCCGTCCCCCAACGGAGCGAGGTCGAAGCGTAGCCACGCCCGACCCGGAAGCTTCATCTCGGCGCGTAGCTGGAGCAGACGCCCCGGCTCCACAGCCTCGACCCGCCAGAAGTCCACCACGTCGCCCGGCAGAAGCTCGTCGGGATCGCGTCGTCCGCGGCGCATGCCGATCCCGCCGACGAGCCGGTCCATGATGCCGCGCAGATCCCACAGCCAGTCGAACGCGTACCAGCCCTCCTCGCCCCCCAGACGCGAGATCTCCTGGTAGCAGCGATCCGAATCGGCTTCGATCCGCACCACGCGACGGTCGACCCGCATCCCCTCCTCGTCCGTCCACTTGTCGCTGGGCGGGGTACCGCGCGGCACCGCCGAGACGGCGTCGCTCCACAGCGTCAGCACGGCGCCCTGGTCGGTGCGATCCAGCGCCAGCTCGACCGCGGAGCGGTAGTCGAGCGGCTCGACGCCGTAGCGTCGGGCCGGCTCGGGATCGCGGACGATCACTTCGGACGTCAAGCCGTCCACGAGCGGACGGGCGATGCTGGCCGGGATCGGCGTGACGAGGTTGATCCAGTAGCTCGAAAGACGCGGGCTGAGCACGGGCGTGGGAACGAACCAGCGGCGCAGGCCCCGGACCTCGGCGTACCGCTGCATCATCGACCGGTAGTTCAGCACGTCCGGCCCGCCGATCTCGACGATGTCGTGCGTCGTGGCCGGGCGCTCGACGGCGCGGCGAAGGTACGTGAGCACGTCGCGGACGGCGATCGGCTGGACCCGCGTGTCGACCCAGCGCGGGGTGACCATGACCGGCAGCCGCTCCGTCAGGTAGCGGATCATCTCGAACGACACCGATCCGCTTCCGACGATGATCGCCGCGCGGAACTCCGTGACGGGCACCCCGGACTCGGCCAGGACGCGCCCGGTCTCCTGCCTCGACGCCAGGTGCCGGCTCATGCCCTTGTCGGGATCGCCGAGCCCGCCGACGTACACGATGTGGCCAACGCCGGCGCGGGCGGCCTCGCCGGCGACGTTCGCCGCCGCCGTGCGGTCGCGGTCCTCGAACCCTTCCTCGCGACTGCCCATCGAGTGGATCAGGTAGTACGCCGCGTCGCAACCGTCGAACGCCCCGGACAGGCTGTCACGGTCCAGCGCGTCGCCCTCGACGACCTCGACCCGGTCGCTCCACGGCCGCGACGCCAGTCGTCCCGCGTCGCGCACCAGGCAGCGCACCTCGTGCCCGTCGTCCAAAAGGAGCGGGACGAGCCGTCCGCCGAGGTAGCCGGTCGCGCCGGTGATCAGAATGCGTGCCATCACCGCATCGTGCCAGAGTCCGGACCGGGCGACAGGGCGTCAGCGCGACATCACGGGCCGCGACAGACGCGCCGCGTGCCAGGCGTCGAACACCAGCAGGAACCCGCCCTGGACGATCACGCCGACGCCGTGGCCCGCCCGGACGGCACCGGCGTCGAACCCCGTCAGGGCGGTCCCGACCGCAAGGTAGAGCAGGTCCAGACCGACGTTCACGAGAAGGAGGCGACGCAGCCGGCGGCGCTGCCGCTCGCTCGCGGCCGGGTCGCGATCGACCCCGCGTCGCGAAAGCCGTCGACGGTCGCGCCGGCCGGCGGCCGCGATCGCCCCGTCGATCGCCCCCCAGACGAGGAACTGCACGCCGACCGCTCGCCAGAACGGCGTACCGAGGAGCACGAGCAGCAGGCCGCTTCCGAGCGAGGCCGCCGCCCATGCCGCGAGCTGCCGGTGGACGGCGTTCACGCGGCGCCAGAAGCGATGGAGCGTCATGGGCGTCAGAACCAGCTCGTGAGCGAGAGCGTCGCGCCGGCAGCCGTGACGCCGTTCCCGTGCCGGACGGCCGGCCGGACGGTCAGCGCGGCGTCGGGCCGGTCGATGGTCCACGCCGCGGAGCCGTCGAGGACGACGGCCCGGTCGGACGTCGTTCCGGCGGCCCTCGGCCAGGCGGCACCGACGCCGATCTCGAGCGAGCCGTCGCGACCGACCGGCACGCTGCCGTTGGCGCGGAGCGCAGGCCGGGCGGAACGACCAAGCGCTCCGTCCTCCGGTGCCCACGTGCCCTCGACCGTCCAGAGCAGGTCGCCGGCGTAGCCGCTGGCACCCACGCCGCCACGCCCGTCCCACGGATCGGCGAGGAGCCACGCCTCGCCGAAGAGGACGTAGGCCCCGACGGTGCCCGAGGCGGTCAGCCCCATGCCGGGCCGTTCGGTCGCGAACGCGTGCGCCTCGACGGTCGCGGCGCCCACGTCCAGCCGGACCGATGCGGCGCCGCCCCAGCGATCGGGCAGAAGGTCGTCGCCGGTCGGTGCCGCGACTCCCAACCGGACCCGCCACGGGTGGAGGAATACCGTCGCTCGCGCGCCCAGCAGTCCACGCGGCTCGCCGCCCTCCATCCGGGCGTCGAGCGCCACGGCCGGCGCCAAGCGAAGCTCGCCCAGCGGCCACCGTTCGAGGCCGGCGGTGAGGTCCAGGTCGCGCAGGCGGACGTGCAGCAACGCTTCCTGCAGCCCGTGCCGCAGGAGCGGATCGTCCTCGCCCAGGCCGGCGCCCAGCGCCGGCAGGGCGACGGCCTCCAGCGTGACGTCCGACGTCAGGGGCGCGTCGAGCTCCAGTCGGGCCCGAATCCGCAGCGGAACGCGCGTCCGCGTACCCAGCTCGGTCGCGACGCGCTGGACGCCCGTGTCCACGCCGACCTCGCCGTGAAGCGACGGGGGCGCGGGCTGCGCGGTGGCGAGCGACGCCGTGAGCAGAAACGTCGCGAAGACGGTGACGAACCGCGCCGGCGTGGCGCGTCCCGCCGGGCCGGTCACGCGGCCGCCGGCGCGTCCCCGTCGGCGACGCGACCGTCCTCGAGGCGCACGATCCGGCGCACGTGGTCGAGCAGCCGCTGATCGTGCGTGCTGAACACGAAGGTCACGCCGCGCTCCTCGTTGAGCTCACGCATCAGCTCGATCAGCTGGTGGCCGGTGGTCGAGTCGAGGTTCGCGGTCGGCTCGTCGGCCAGGATGATGTCCGGATCGGCCGCGAGCGCACGCGCGACCGCCACGCGCTGCTGCTGCCCGCCCGAGAGCTGGTTGGGCATGCGGTCCTCGAAGCCGGTCATGCCGAGGTCGGCCAGTGCCTTCCGCGCACGATCCTCGCGCTCCCGCCGGCCCACGCCGCGCAGCTCCAGGACGAACGCGGCGTTCTCGACCGCGGACAGCACGGGGATCAGGTTGTACGCCTGGAACACGAACCCGAGGTGGGCGAGGCGGAGGCGCGCGGCCTCGCGACGCCCCAGCCGATCGATGCGGTCGCCCGCCAGGACGACCTCGCCCCCGTCGGGGTGGTCGAGCGCGCCCATGAGGTGCAGCAGCGTCGACTTGCCGCTTCCGGACGGTCCCGCGATGGCGGTGAACTCGCCTCGCTCGACATCGAGATCCACGCCGCGCAACGCGTGCGTCTGCACGTCGCCGACGCGGTAGGTCTTGCGAAGGTCGCGAACGGAGTAGAGAGCCATGATCCTCCTCAGGCCTGGAAGCGCATCGCCTCGACCGGTTCGAGGCGCGAGGCGAGCCATGCCGGCCACAGGGCGGCGGCGAGGGCGGTGAAGACGGCGAACAGGATCGCGAACGCGACCTGGACCGGCTCGATCGAGAGGTACAGCACCGGGTCGAGGCCGAACGAAGCGTAGTACGCTTCCATGCCGGGGATGACCAGGCCGTCGCGATACGCGGCGACGAAGCCCAGACCGCCGGCGGTTCCGACGACGGCGCCGGTCAGGCAGAGCAGAACGCTTTCGGTCGCGATCATCCCGAGGACGCGCCGGTCGCCCGCGCCGAGGGAGTGGATCACGCCGAACTCGCGGATCCGCTCCATCACGCTCAGGTAGACGGTGTTCAGGACGAGCAGGCCTGCCAGCACGAAGAACATCACCGACACGACGTACATCATCGGATCGAGGGAGTCGAGCAGGATCGACATCGACGGCTCGACCTCGAGCCAGGTCATCGCCTCGAGCTCCGGGAGCGAATCGTCCAAGGCGCCGGCAAGCTCGTCCGCGACCGTGTCGTCCTCGATCCGCACCAGCGTGGTGGCGTGCACCTCGAAGCGCTGGACGGCGTCGGGAGCGGCCAGCGCCTGCGCGTCCTCGAGGCTGGTCCAGGCCGTGGCGATCTCGACGCTGGGATCGAAGAGGTCCACGATCCCGACGAGCTCGTAGGCTGCGGCGCCGAAGCCGCGGCCTCCCGGGGCGTACACGTAGACGTCGTCGCCGAGGCCGACGTCGAGCGCGCTCGCGAGCGATGCGCCGAGCACGATCTGGCCCGGGTTCTCGAGGAACCGTCCTTCGAGATCGCCCCCGCCCAGGCGCCGCTCGCGCACGGCGGCGGGCCAGTCCTGGCCGTGGACGGGGACGGCGCGCGAGCGCACGTCGCCCGACAGCAGCGCCGGAACGTCGAGCACGCCGACGACCTCGGGCGCGGTCAGCCGGTCCGAGGCGAGACGCTCGACCGTCGCTCGCACCTCGGCGGCGTCCTCGATCAGCGTGTCCTCGAGCGAGCTGGCGTCCCGCCACCCCGGCGTGCGGACCTGAACGTGACCGCCCGATTCGGTGAGGCGCTGGTAGATGCTGTTCTCCATCGCACCACCCATGCCGAAGTACGCGACGCTGAACAGCACCACCAGCGCGACCGCGCCGGCGGTCACCAGGCTGCGCCGACGCTGCCGCCAGAGGTTGCGCCAGGCGAGCGAGATCACCAGTCGCACCCCCGCTCGAGCGCCTGCTGCGTGAAGCAGCGATCGGGCGGCTCGACCCCGAACGCGACGTCGGTCCAGTCGGCGACGGTGCGACCACCGTCCGCCGTCAGGTCGACCACCTCGAAGTGCGTGGGCACGCGCGTGCCGTCGTCGAGCTCGCGGAACTCGCTGAGGGTCAGGCGTTTCACGGCTTCTCCGCGCTGATCGTAGTACTCGAGCTCCAGAGGCGCCAGGTCGGGGATCGAGGCGGTGAAGCGCAGCTCGCCGTACGGCGTCGGCGCGGTCGGGCGCGGGATCAGCGACAGCGTCACGGTCGTATCGTCCCGCTCGGCGACCTCGGCGTCGTAGTCGTCACGGACCTCGTCGCCGGCCATGTCGTCGTACGAGAGGTCGCTGCCCAGGAAGCCGTCGCTGCGGCCGGAGGGCGGTAGCCGCAGCGCGCGTCCCAGCCGGGGCGAGTAGACGAACAGCTCGTCGCCGTCGACGAGGAACGCCTGGCCGGCGTCGCGAGGCGGCCCCGCGACGCGCGTGAGCGAGCGCTCGGTGCCGTCCGAGATCACCTCGAGGCGGTACTCGCGCACGTCGTCGTCGCGCTCGACGCGCATGACCAGGGTGGCGCGCTGGCCGCCGCCTCGGAGGTTCTCGACCATTCGGTCGAGGATGGCGTCGGCGTCGTCGGGCACCTCGGCGGCGCCCTGGGCGAGGCCAGCGCTGAAGACGAGCAGCGTCGCGGCGACGAGCACGCGGACCAGCGGGAGGCGTCGGGCGGGGAAGGCGGGGGCGAGTCGATCGGAATCGAAGGTCATGGCATCCTCTCAATCCGCCGCGCGCATCGCTTCGGCGGGGACGAGCCCCATCACGCGGCGGGCGGGCGTCAGGATCGCGCCGAGGGCGGCCAGCACCACGGTCGCCCCCGCGTAGGCGACGTAGACGAAGCGGACGTCGGTCCGGATGTCGGTGCCGAGGGCGAGGCCGGAGAGCAAGTCGCCCCAGATGCCGGCGAAGAGGGGCCCCAGCACGTTCACTTCGGCCATCCAGATCAGCAGGGCGTAGCCGACGACCAAGCCGACCGCGTAGCCCACGACGGCTGCGAGGACCGCTTCGAGCGTGACCATGGCGCCGAGCCGGCGGTGGCTCATGCCGAGCGCCAGCATCACGCCGAACTCGCGCGTGCGCTCCATCACGGAGACGACCACGCTGGAGGTGACGGCGACCGCCGCGAACAGCGCGAACACGAGGCCCATGACGCCGGCGCCGACACGCTCGGCGGCGAGCCCGCGCGCGAGCTCGCCCATCTGCTCCTCCACGCCGTAGGCACGCGCCGTGTCCGGGAGCCGCTGGTCGAGCGCCCGGGCGGCGGCGGCCTCGCGTCCGATCGGAACCGCCAGGGCGAGGGAGGTGGCCGTTTCGATCCCCGCGAGGGTGCGGGCGTCGTCGATGTGCACGAGGGCGGTGGTCTCGTCGACCACCGTGATGCCCGAATCGATCCGGCCGACCAGGCGGAGGCCCAGGGCCGACGGGCCGGCGACGCTGGCGGCGTCGACGGCGATCCGCTCGCCGACGCGCACGTCGATCCTCTCGGCCAGCGCGTCGCCGAGGACGATCTCACCGGAGGACGCGATCATGCGTCCCTCTCCGATCGCGCCGGGCAGCTCGCTGACGCGCGACTCGGCGGTCGGCTCGATCCCGCGCAGCTGGACGCCCGTGCTCGCGTACGGCGAGCGCAGCAGGACAGGCACGTCCACCCGTGGAGCGACCGCTTGGACGGTCTCGATCGACCGGGCCGCGGCGGCGAGGGGGTCCAGCTCGGGCAGGGCGTGCACGGGGTCGGGGTCGGCGTGGTAGGCGGGCGTCGTGATCAAGACCGGCGCGCCCAGCAGCCGGGCCTGGCTCTGGTAGATGGAGGTCAGGAAGCCGTCGGTCAGGCCCCAGAAGAACAGCAGCGAGATCGTGGCGTACGCCACCACGACGACCAGGAGCGCGGTGCGGCGTCGTTGGCGGCCGAGCGACCGCCAGGCCAGGCGGATCATTCCGGGCAGGCCCCGGTCGACGCGGCGCGTGCGGCCGCTCATCGTGCGGGACCCCCGCCGCGGTCACTGCCTCGGTACTGGTTCCAGCGTTCCAGGACGGCGTCCATCTCGCGTTCCCAGAAGTCGAGGAAGGCGAGCGTGTCCTCGATGCCGCGGCGGGCCTCGTCCGGCTGGTGCTTCATCAGCTCGGCCCCGCGCTCCGCCAAGGTCCGCACGGCCTGCATCGAGGCGGCCTCGTTGCGCATGGCCTGGTACCAGGCGTCCGGCGTATTGCGGTAGTACACCTTGCGGTCGCCGCCCTTGCGCACGCGCTGGATCAGGCCGGGGGTCTCCAGCAGCCGGGTCATGGTGCTGATCGAGCCGCGGCTGGCCTGGAGCGTGTCGGCCAGCTCGGAGGCGGACTGCTCCGGCGGCGTGGCGACCAGCAGGGCCGCGAGGATCCGGCCTGCCATGTTGGGCATGCCGAAGCCGGTGAGGACCTGCCCCATCTCCTCGATGAAGGCGGCCTTGTCGTCGTCGCGCGGTGCGCTGTCGCGGGGTGGGCTCACAGGGACCTCCGATCGCGAGAATCGTACGGGATTCGGAAGGTTTCGTCAAGACTGAAACTTCCGACCGGCCCACAGCCTGCCGCGAGCACCGAGCTCAGGGGGCGCAGCTCTCGCGGACCCAGTCCAGGTACGCCTCGGAGCCCGCCACGATCGGCCACGCCACCACGCACGGCACGTCGTACGGGTGCAGGCGCTCGACGGCGACGACGAGCTCCTCGACGCGGTCGTTCCGCGTCTTCAGCAGCATCGCCACCTCATGATCGTCCTGCACTTCGCCGTTCCACAGGTACAGCGATCGCACCCGGGGCAGCAGGTTCGCGCAGGCGATCAGGCCGCGTTCCAGCAGGGCGCGGGCCAGGTCTGCGGCCTGATCCTCGTCGGCCGCGGTCACGTAGATGGTACGCGCGTCGCTCATGGCAGCACGATAGAGGAGCGGGCTCGGGCGTGCGGCGATCCGTGCACGCCGGAGCGGCGCCCGTGCGCCGCCCGTGCGCCGAGTGCCGGGACTACGCGTGCGAGAGCGGTAGAGTGCAAGCGATGAGTGACCTCCAACCCGACCGCCTCCAGCGTTTCTTCCACGACCGTCCGGAGAAGCCCTGGCACGTCCAGGACGTCCAGAAGGAGTTGGGCGTCGACGACCGAGCGGAGCTGAAGCGCGCGCTCGACGCGCTGGTCGAGTCCGGCGACCTGATTCGCACGCGGCGGCGCTCGTACGGCCTGCCGCAGGAGATGAACCTGATCGCGGGCCGACTGCAGGTCGCCTCCGGCGGCTACGGATTCGTGATCCGCGAGTCGGGCGAGGGCAAGGACCTGTTCATTCCCGCCGACAAGCTGATGGGCGCCTGGGACGGCGATCGCGTGCTGGCACGGCCCAACCCGCTCAAGAGCGACGACGGCAAGCCGTCGGGGGAGATCGTCCGCATCGTCGAGCGAAGCAACCGTCGCATCGTCGGCACGCTCGAGTACGCGCGCGGCTACGCGATCCTCCGCCCAGACAGCCCGCGGCTGCGTGAGCGCATCCTCCTGACGCCCGAGTCGGTCGGTCGCCTCGACGCGGGCCTGCGCATCGTCGTGTCGATGATCTGGCCCGAGGAGAGCGGCGAGCGCGATCCGTTCGGCGAGGTCGAGGAGGTCCTGGGCGAACAGGACGACCCCGAGGTCGAGACCCGCGCGGTGATCGTGAACTACGGCCTCAAGGACGCCTACGACGAGGACACGCTGGCCGAGGCGGCGGCGGTGCCGGGCACGGTGACGGGCGAGATGATGGCGGGACGCACCGACCACCGCACCGTACCCACGTTCACGATCGACGGCGCCGACGCGAAGGACTTCGACGACGCGCTGAGCGTCGAGCGCCTCTCCACGGCGAAGGACGGCGGACGCGGCATGCTCCGCGTCGGCGTGCACATCGCCGACGTCAGCTACTACGTCGCCGAGGGCACCAGCCTGGACGCGGAGGCCCGCGAGCGGGCCACCACCTGCTACCTTCCCGGCGCGGTGCTGCCGATGCTCCCCGAGCAGCTCAGCAACGGCATCTGCAGTCTCGTCGAGGGCGCGCCGCGTCTGGCGCTGTCCGTCTTCGTGGACCTCACGCGCGAGGGCGAGGTCAAGGCCGTCAAGTTCAAGGAGACGGTGATCGAGTCCGACGCCCGGCTGACCTACGAGCAGGTGCAGGCGTACGCCGACGGCGACCGCCTCCCGCACGGCAAGCGCAAGCTCGAGCGGGACATCAAGGTGCTTCTCAACCTCGCCCAGAAGCTGCGCGAGGCGCGCATCGGGGCGGGCGCGCTGGACTTCAACTTCACCGAGGCGAAGGTCGACGTCGACGACGAGGGCGCGCTGCACCTGCAGCCGATCCGCTCGAACGCGGCGAGGCAGCTGATCGAGGAGATGATGCTCCTCGCCAACCGGGTCGTGGCCCAGGAGCTCGAGAAGCGCGACGTGCCCGCGCTCTACCGCGTGCACGAGGATCCCTCGGAGCAGAAGATCGAAGCGCTCCAGAAGGCCCTGGCCCGGCTGGGGTACACGCTGGACATCGCGCACGCCACGCCCAAGGACCTGCAGGCGATCTTGCGGGCCGCGGCGGGCAAGCCGGAGTCGCAGCTCGTCAACACGCTGCTGCTCCGCAGCCTGAAGCAGGCCCGCTACGCCAGCGAGAACCTGGGCCACTTCGGGCTGGCGTTCGAGAACTACCTGCACTTCACCAGCCCGATCCGTCGCTACCCCGACCTGGTCGTGCACCGCGTCCTCAGGGCCATGCTCCAGCACCGCCTCAGCCCGACGCTGAAGGAGCGGATGCGGAGCGACTTTCCCGACCTGGCGCAGCACGCCAGCGAGCGCGAGCGAGCCGCGGAGAAGGCCGAGCGCGACCTGGCGCGCTACTACCACGCGCGCTGGGCGAAGGACCACGTCGGCGAGTCGTTCCAAGGCACGATCAGCGGCGTGACGAACTTCGGCGTGTTCGTCAGCCTGCCCAACGGCATCGAAGGGCTCATGCACGTCTCGCACCTCGAGGACGACTACTACATGTTCCTCGAGGACTCGATGATGCTGATGGGGAAGTCGTCGCGCAAGAAGTACCGGATGGGCGACCGCGTGGAGGTCCGGATCTTCCAGGCCAACCCGACGGCGCGGCAGATCGACCTGATCCCCGCCTCGATGCCGATGCCCGAGGTCGTCCAGGAGGAGGCGCCCAAGCGCAGCAAGGCGCCCAAGCGCGTCAAGACGCCTCTGGGCGGCGCCGAGGACGCTCCCGTGCTGGTCGAGGCCCCGCCCGCCCGAACCGGGCGCAAGGGCAAGGCCGGCGAGGCGGCTGCGGCGAAGGCGCCGGCCAAGCGGACCGGCCGGAAGGCGGCGGCGAAGAAGGACGAAGCCGCGTCCGCCGAAGCCGCCGGCCCCGAGACCGCCGCTCCCGAAGCCCCCGCCGCCGCGGCCGCCAAGCCCGCGACCTCCAGCCGCCGCCGACGCGGAGGCAGGAAGCCGGCCGCCGCTGCGGCCGAAAGCGAGGCGGCGACCGCCGCCGCCGAGGGCGAGCCGACCGCTCCGACGGAGCGCCCCGCCGCGCCTTCCAAGCGCCGACGCCGACTCGTGTTCGGCGATCCGAACCGCTGGTCGTGACGTCGTGAGCGAGCGGCCCGCCACGCCCCCGAACGAGGTGCGCCTCGCGCTGACGCGCGTGTGCCTGCGCACGGGCAGCGTGCTGCTGCCGGTGCGCGCCCGAGGAGCGCTGCCTGCGGACGGTCGGATCGAGGCGTTCGACCCCGAAGGCCAAGAGGCGTGGGATCTCGAGATCGAGGCGGGTCGCCTGCACGGGCTGGGGCCGTTCCTGCAGCGTCACGGCCTCGCGGTGAACGACGAGGTGGTGCTGCGGGCGCGGCCGGACGGCCACGTCGTGGTGTCGGCGCGTCCGCGCGCCCGCTCCGCCTCGCGCGACGCGCGCGCCGTGCGGCGGGCCGTCGAATCGCTGCTGGCCGGCGGCGCGCCACGCACCACCGACGAGCTGCGCGAGGATCACGGCCTTGCCGACGATGCGCCGCTCGAGGCGGCACTGAGCCGCGAGCCCCTGCTGGAGCGCCGCTACGGCCGCTGGAGCGTGGTCGGGAGCGACGAACGCGGCGGTCCGCTGGGCCATTCGCACACGCGGACCGACGCGTCGCCCCACCCTTCCGCACGGGGTCCGTCCGAGAACGCTCCGTCCGCGAGCGCCCCGTCGCCGAGGCCGCGGTCCGTGTCCCACGAGCGGTCGGCGGACGCCGACGCCGAGCAGGCGGACGAGCGCTTCCCGGAGGCGGACGCCCCGACCGAACGCGCCTCTCCCGAGGCGCTGGCCAGCGCCCGCGAGGCGTTCGCGGCGCTGGGCTACGCCGTCGCCTCGGGGGGCGGCGGCACGCTTCGCCTCGAGGCGCGCCTGGGGCGGACGCGGACCCGGATCCTGGCGCGCGTGCTGGACGCGGGCACGCGGCCCGACTGGAGCGCGTTGCTGCACGCCGTCCGTAGCGAGGGCGCCGACCGCCTGGCGCTGGTGGGCGACGTGCGCGATCTGACCCGGCTGGAGCGGCCCGCCCGCGGAGCACGCGCGACGCTGTGGAGCTGGCACGGACTAAGGCGGGTCCGTGAGCTGGCCCTGTCGGTTCCGATCGGACCGACGGACCTCGCGCCCTGCTTCGACGAAGGGGGTCTGCACGGTGCCGGCCTCGAGCGGTTCGAGGCGCGGATCGAACGGCGCCTCGCGGAGCAGGGGACGTTCGCGGCGGTCGCCGAGCGTCTCGCGGAGCTTCGTGCGCCCAGCGTGTTCACCGTCGACGATCTCGTGACGGACGCGTCGCTCCCGCGCGAGACGATCGTGACGGAGCTCGATCGCATGGCGGCCCCGCCGCTGCAGTGGACGGAACGCCGCGGACCGGGCGAGTTCGCGCTGAGGCAGAGCGTCGCCGACGCGCTGGTCCGACTCGAGGCGTTCGCCCGCTCGCTGCGCGAGCGTCTTCCCGATCCGACGCGCCCGCGCGTGCGCGGCGCGGACGGGCCCGGTCACGACGAGCTGCTCGGCGCGGACGACCTCGTCGCCAGCGGCGCGGCCGACACGACCGACGAAGCGGACGAAGGCGGCGCCCGCTAGACGGCCGAATCGGCGGTCTCCTAGGCCGTCGCCGTCACCCGAAGATCCTGCAGCGGCGTGACGCCCGGCTCCGACCGGCGCACGGCGCGAATCGCCCGCAGCGTCCACGCCGCCGCCTCGCGCGTGGTGACGTACGGCACCCCGTCCTGGAGCGCCCGCCTGAGATCGGCCGTTCCGGCCACGTCGATCAGGAGCGCGGCGTCCGTGTCCTCGCCGCCGTCCTGCGGACCGCGCACGACCTCGAACCCCGCCGCCTCGAAATCGTCGGCGAGGGCGTCCAGCCCATCGCCGATCAGCCGAACCCGGCCCGCGGCGGGAAGCGCCTGCCCGGCGCCGAGCTGCGCCTTGTAGTACGCCAGGTCGGGATCGACGTCGATCCCCATGCTCTCGCCCGTGGAACGCATCTCCGGTCCGAGGATCGGCACGACGCCGCCGAACTTTCCGAACGGGAGCACGACCTCCTTCACCGAATAGAACGCCGGCGAGGGGGTCTCGGTGAAGCCGATCTCGGCCAGGGTCCGCCCGGCCGCGATCAGGGCGGCGTACTTCGCGAGCGGGTGTCCGATCGCCTTCGAGAGGTACGGCACGGTACGGCTGGCGCGCGGATTCGCCTCGATCACGTACAGCTCGTCGCCCCGAACCACGAACTGGAGGTTGATCAGGCCGCGGACGCCGATCGCCTCGGCCAGCCGGACGCTGGCGTCCCGGACTCGCTCGACGATGCCTTCCGAGAGGCTGACCGGCGGGACGATGCAGGCGCTGTCGCCCGAATGGATGCCGGCGCCCTCGACGTGCTCCATGATGCCGGCGACGACCGTCCGCTCGCCGTCGCAGAGCGCGTCGACGTCCAGCTCGACGGCGCCCTCCACGAAGTCGTCCACCAGGATCGTTGGGGCGCCCTCGAGCTCGGCGTACACGACGCTCAGGTAGGCGTCGAGCTCCTCGTCGGACCGCACGACCATCATGGCGCGCCCGCCCAGCACGTAGCTGGGCCGGACCATCACCGGGTAGCCGATCTCGTTCGCCAGCCGCTTGGCGTCCTCGGGCCGCTCCGCGACGCCGCCCGCCGGCTGATCGATGCCCAGCTCGGTGCACAGCGCATGGAAGCCGTGGCGGTCCTCGGCGCGGTCGATCGCCGCGGCCGGCGTGCCCCAGATCGCGACGCCCGCCCGATCGAGGCGTCTCGCCAGCTTCAGCGGCGTCTGTCCGCCCAGCTGGACGATCACGCCTTCGGGCTTCTCGTGCTCGACGAGGTTCATGACGTCCTCGAAGGTGAGCGGCTCGAAGTACAGCCGGTCGGCGGTGTCGTAGTCGGTCGAGACGGTCTCGGGGTTCGAGTTCACCATGATCGTCTCGAAGCCGGCGTCCCGCAGCGCCCAGACGGCGTGGACGGTGGCGTAGTCGAACTCCACGCCCTGACCGATCCGGTTGGGCCCGGAGCCGAGGATCACGACCTTGGGCTTGTCGGAGGCGACCACCTCGTCCTCCCACTCGTACGTCGAGTAGTGGTACGGCGTGTACGCCTCGAACTCGGCCGCGCAGGTGTCGACCGTCTTGTAGACCGGCGTGCCCCGGCCCGCCCGACGGGCGGACCGCAGCGCGTCCTCGTCGATGCCCTTCAGGCGGGCCAGGTCGACGTCGGAGAACCCCAGGCGCTTGATCTCGCGCCACTGTTCCCACGTCCACTGGGCGGGAGCGCCCAGGCAGCCGATCTCCTTCTCGGCCTCGGTGATCTCGGCCAGCTGGGCCAGGAACCACGGATCGATCCCGGTGCGATCGTGCAGCGCTTGCGGACTGCGCCCGCGCCGCAACAGCTCGATCACGGCCGGCAGCCGCATCGGGTTGGGGGCCAGCAGAGACTCGAGCGTGTCGACGCCGAGGCTCGCCGTCTCCGAGCGGACGTCGAGCTCCAGCGACCGCAGCGCCTTCTGCAGGCTCTCCTTGAACGTCCGGCCGATCGCCATGACCTCGCCCACCGACCGCATCTGGGTGCCGAGGCCCCGCTCGGAGCTGGGAAACTTCTCGAACGCGAAGCGCGGGATCTTCGTCACCACGTAGTCGATCGACGGCTCGAACGCCGCCTTCGTCTCGGCGGTGATGTCGTTGGGCAGCTCGTCGAGGTGGTAGCCGACAGCGAGCAGCGCGGCGATCTTGGCGATCGGATAGCCGGTCGCCTTCGACGCCAGTGCCGAGGAGCGCGAGACGCGGGGGTTCATCTCGATCACGATCACGTCGCCGTTGGCGGGGTCGACGGCGAACTGGATGTTCGAGCCGCCGGTGTCGACGCCGATCTCGCGGATGATCGCGATGCTGTCGTCGCGAAGCTGCTGGTACTCCTTGTCCGACAGCGTCTGCGCGGGGGCCACGGTGATCGAGTCGCCGGTGTGCACCCCCATCGGGTCGAGGTTCTCGATGCTGCAGATGATCACGACCGTGTCGTTGTGGTCGCGCATCACCTCGAGCTCGTACTCCTTCCAGCCCAGCACGGACTGCTCGACGAGCACGGTGTGGACGGGGCTGTCGTGGAGGCCCTGGCGGAGCAGCTGGCGGAACTGGGCCTCGTCGTAGGCGATGCCGCCGCCGCTGCCCCCCAACGTGTAGGAGGGACGCAGGATCAGCGGGTAGCCGATCTGCTGCGCGAACGCCAGGCCTTCGTCGACGGTGGACACCATGCGTCCAGCGGGGGTCGCGATGCCGATCTTGGCCATCGCCTGCTGGAACGCCTGACGGTCCTCGCCCTTGTGGATGGCGTCGTAGTTCGCGCCGATCAGCTCGACGCCGTAGCGCTCCAGCACGCCGGTCTCGTGCAGCGTCTTGGCGAGGTTCAGCGCGGTCTGGCCGCCCAGCGTCGGCAGCAGCGCGTCGGGCCGCTCGGCAAGGATCACCTTCTCGACGAACGCCGGCGTGAGCGGCTCGACGTAGGTTCGGTCGGCGACGTCCGGGTCGGTCATGATCGTCGCCGGGTTCGAGTTCACCAGCACGACGCGGTACCCCGCGCCTCGCAGCGCCTTGCACGCCTGCGTGCCCGAGTAGTCGAACTCGGCGGCTTGACCGATCTGGATCGGCCCGCTGCCGAGGATGAGGATGGTTCGAATGTCGTCGCGTCTGGGCATGAGTCGACCCCCGAGTCTCGACGGAGGAGCATAGCACGGCACCTGTCCGTGTCCTGGACGGGTGCGACGCGCCCGACGGCTACCGTCGTGCATGGCACGCTCCCACCCCCTCGCCCGAATCGTCGTCGCGTCTGCGGGCTCCCGGGACGCGCTCCTGCTGCGTGCGCTGGATCTCGGAGCCACCGTCGCGATCTGGATCGACCCCGACGACGGCTGGGTCGAGGCGTACGCACGACCCCGGGACGGCCGCTACCGGTGGCGCGGCCTCACCTGGCCGTACGCTCCGCCACTGGTGGTGGACCTGACGGCTTCGAGATCGGCCACGGCGCGGGCCGACGTAAGAACATCGTGAGCCGGAGCACGTAGCATGGAGGTCATCGCCGGTCGCGATCCGTGATGGCTTCGAGGAAGCCCGACCCGCGAATACGATTGCCGAAGGCGTTCGGAGGCGTCGAACCGAGGATCCCGATTCGGGCATCAAGGGACTCGGGGAGCCAGTGATGCGACCGACCGAATGAGCTGACCGCGGCTCCCGAGCGACCTGCAACGTCTGGACCCCTGGAGGGTGGCTCGGATGCGCACGATCGTCGTTCTCATCGCACTGCTCGCACTCGTCGTCGCGGGAGCCGGCGCGGCGCAGTCGTCCGGCCACGGCGTGGCGGTGACGATCCCCGAGGTGCTCAGGCTCCGTATCGACCCCGACGCACGTGGTCTCGAGGTGTCCGCCGGGGGCCGCTGGCAGCTCTCGGCGAGCTACGCCCCTGCCGGCGACGGGACGGACTCGGCCCCTCCGGTCTGGTCGCTGGGCGACGGCTGGAACACCTTCCGAAGCTGGGAGGCGGTCGTCGCCGCAGGCGCCCCGACCTGCGGCTGGCGGTCGGTCGACATCGCGTACGGGCCGTCGACGCGCTCCGCCGACGCGATCGACCGGGGCGTCATCGTGTACACGCTGGCCCGCCCGTGACGGTGTGGTCCTCGTACGCGGCCGGGCGCTGACGTGATCCGTATCGCCCGGCGGTCCGCCCGCCTGCGCAGCGAAGTGTAAAAAATCCGACAGGGACGGTAAGAATCCCGTCAGCCCTCCGAACTATGGTGTTCCGCAGAGCGCCTCTCCTCGCGGAGAGCGTTCGGACGCGACGAAACCCGGCCCGCAATTCGGGCGCTTGGGCCGGGTGGAGCGAGTAGCGCGACCGCCCGCACGTTCCTCGGAGGGAATCCCCATGAAGAAGACCGTCTTGACCACCGTCGTTCTCACGCTCCTGCTCGCCACCGGCGCCGCCTTCGCGCAGCCCGGCCCGCCTCCCAGCGGCCCTACCGTGCTCGGGACCAATGGGCACGGCGTGTCCGTCGGCATCCCGTCCATGGCGTTCATCCGAATGACGAGTGGAGGCGGCGTCGCCGACGTCGCGGCTCCCACCACCGTCGAGTTCTCGTGGACCGCCGCCGCCTTCGCGTCGCTCGGCGACGGCACGTACGCGCCCACGAACGCCGGTGCCTTCAACTGGGACGACGTCCAGGTGCGCTACAACGGCGGAGGCGACTGGCAGGTCGCGGTATCGACCTCGGGCGACACCGGCTTCGACTGGAGCAAGGTCGCGATGACGCCGGAGGGCGCGGGCGTGAGCCCGTTCGACCTGGGTACGGCCGCGACCGTCGTCGACGGCAGCGGCAACACCACCGGCTGGCGCTCGCTCGGCATCGACCCCGCGGACTACCGGGTCGCCCTCGACGGGACCGAGTCGACCGGCACGTACGCCGCGACCGTCACCTTCACCCTGCAGAACCCCTGACGATCGCCGGTCGCGGCGCCGCCCCGTGCGGTCACGTAGCGCGCGGGCCCCGTTCGCCACCGTCCCCGAAGCGCGTGCGCCGTTCCGACCCCCAGCGGGCTTCGGAACGGCGCACGCGCGTTCGCTGGCGTCGACGAAGAGCCTGCCCGGCCTCCGGAAGACGAGGTGGGATTGTTCACCGCCGCTCGTCGCCCCTCCGCGCCACGATGACGCAGATGCGCGCTCCCCGCTCAGCCTTCCTGCTCCTGCTCGCCTTCCTGCTGGGCGGCCACGGCGTCCTGGCCGGCGACATCGGCCTGACGCCGCCCCGGCTCGAGATCGTCGTGCCGGCGGGCGGCAGCGTGACCGAGTCCGTCTCGCTGGCCACCACGTCCGCCGACGCGCAGCAGGTTCGCGTGTCGCTGTCGGACTGGACGCTCGCACCGACCGGCGAGGTCGTGTACTTCGCGGAGGGAAGCCTGCCCACCTCCGCCGCCGCCTGGATCGAGCCGGAGGCCAGCGACGTTCTCGTCGCTCCCGGCGCCGAGCAGGCGTTCCGCCTGACCGTGAGCGTGCCCGACGACGCGACGCTGAACGGGACCTACCAGGCGATGGTGATGTTCCAGGTCGTTCCCCGCTCCCTCCCGGACGACGGCATCGCGACGACGACCCGCATCGCGCTGACGGTGTACGTCACCGTGGCCGGCACCGAGAGAGACGCCGTCGACGTCGTGGACTTCTACGACGAGGACGGAGCGCTGACCCTCGCGATCGCGAACGACGGCAACACCGTTCAGCGTCTCGGCGGCCACGTCGAGATCCGCGACGACACCGGCGCCGCCGTCGCCAGCGTCGCCGTTCCCGACGTGCCGGTGCTGCGCGACAGCGAGCGCTGGCTGCGCCTGGCGCTTCCCTCGGCGCTGCCGGACGGCTTCTACGTGGCGCTCGCACTGGTCGAGCCGAGCAGAGGCGGCCTGCTCGCGGGCGAGCTTCCCCTGACGCTGCCGTAACGTGGAGCGCGCGCGGCCGATCCGTCTCGTCGTCGCGATCGCGCTCCTCGCGATCGTCACGGCCGGCGCGGCCCAGCGCGTCAGGCTCGACCGGGGCGGCACCGTCGCGTTCGTGCCCAGCGGGGAGGAGCTCGTGGCCGCGTACGCGTGCCCGCCCGACACCTGTCTGGGGCCCACGCCCGGGAGTCCCCGGATCGCGCTCTCGGTCCTCCGCCAGAACCCGCGCAACGACAACGACCTGGTGCTGGACCTGAGCCCCTGGAGCCTCGTGGACGACGGCGGCGCGGGGGGACCCGAGCTCGAGCTGTTCGTGCGCTTGGAGCTGGACGGCAACCGCAGCGGCAGGAGCGTCACCGAGTGGACCCCGCTCGGCCGAGGGGCGCGGCGCGTTGCGTTGCCCGACGATCCTCGCGTGGACGTCGCTGCGGTCTTCCGGCTGCGGCCCGGTGCGAGCGCTTCGGCAGGCCTGGCGAGCGCGACGCTTCGGTACGAGCTGGCGGGCCGATCGGTCGAGCACCCCGTCACGGTGGGCGTGCCCGACGTGACCTTCGTTCGCGTCGTCGGCGGCGCGGCGGCCGCCGCCGCCGACGTGACGTTCGACTACGGCGCCGATGCGCTCGCGTTCCTGGCGGCGTCCGACGTGGGCTCGGGGCTGCCGGTGACGAGCGCCTCGCTTCGCGGCGTCGAGGTGTTCAGCACCAGCCGCACCGGCTGGGAGGTCGCCGTGAGCGTGACCGACCTGTCGCCGGGAGCGACGTGGCCGGACGGGCTTCTCCGGCTGGACGGCGTGCGGGCAGAAGGCTGGACCGTCCGGGGCACGGGGCCCACGAGCGGGTTCGAGACGGTGCTGACCGCCGACGACTACAGCGTCTGGCCATCGGGCGACGAGCGTGCCGGTCGGTTCGCCGTGCAGCTCACGTTCCGCGCGGCCGCGCTGCGCTGAAGCCCCCGGCGGCTCGGCCGGCCGAGCCCGGAAGCTGCGGTCAGGGCGCCAGGACGCGGAAGCGCGCCTCCGCCGTGAACGGCGAGTCGTCGCCGAGCGCGCCCGTCACCGTGACCCGGTACACGGCGTCCGGCGCATCGCGCGCGATCACGAGCTCGCCGCTGAGCTCGCCCACGAGCACGCCGTCCTGGCGCTCCGTGGCCACGAGCGGAACGGCGCGCTCCGGGTCGGCGGCCGCCTCCGATGCGACCTCGGCGCGCGCGACGGGCGACAGCGCGGTCAAGCGCACCTCCAGGACGCCGCCGGGCGCCACCGGCCCGAAGGCGTCGAGACGAACGAGCGGCACGTCCGGATCGATCACGATCTGGCCTCGGCGCGTTCGCGCTCCCGCTGCGTTGCGCGCCGTCACCGTGATGGGAAGCACGCCCGCCACGGCGTCGTCCGGCACGACCACGCGCGCCCGCCAGGCGTCCCCGACGAGCCGCATCGCGCCCTGACGCCCGCCGGCGTCCAGGAGCACCTCGTCGGCCTCGCCCCGGACCGTCACGGTGACGATCGGAGCGGAGCCGGGCGGCACGCGCTCCTCCTGCGGCGCGATCCCGGCGATGCGGGGCGCGTCGCCTCCGAACGCCCGGGCGGCGGAGGCGGGCGGGCGCACCAGGAACGGGTCCACCTCGTTCGGCCCGGGCGCGACGCGAAGGCGCCGTTCGGACGGCCCGACGACCGAGCTTCCGACGGGCAGACCGACGATGCGGAGCTCCACGCTGCCGGGTCGCACGCCTCGCGTCTCGAAGCGGCCGTCGGAAGCGATGTCGAGGTCCCGAACGACGCCGCTCCTCTCGATCAGGATCACGCGGCCGGGCGCTCCTCGCGAAGGGACGTCGGAGGTCCCGTCGCCGTCGCTGTCCAGGAGGAGGCGGCCGCGGACGGTTCCTGTTCGGACGACCCGCAAGGCGACCGTTCGCGATCGCCTCGCCTCGACGACGACGGTGCGGCCCGCGTCGAGCGGCGGCGCGTACTCGGTGGGCAGCGCATCGCCGTCCACCCCGACCTCGTACGCTCCGGGCGGCAGCAGCGCCGCGGCGCGTCCCTCGCCGTCCGTGCGGAGCCGGTAGTCGCCCACGCGGACCAGCACCTCCTCCAGGGGACCTTCGCCGCCGGTCACGACGACCTCGACCGTGCCGAGGCGACGTCCGCCGGTCAGGCCGACGACGGCTTCCGGAACGGGCAGGACGAAGGGGTAGCGGCCTTCCAGGCGAGCCTCGAACGCAGGCTCGGAGCCGGCCTCGGAGCGCACGCCGACGTCGAGGACCAGCTCGGCGTCGGCCACCGTCCAGTCGGCGCCGACGGCGAGCTCCACGGTTCCCTCCGACGGTCGCCACGCGCCGCCGGCGCGAAGCGCGACCGCGTCCATGGAGACCTCGCCGCGTGCCGCCACGCCGCCGCTCCAGCTGCCGTCCCTCAGCGAGCGCGAGACGTCGGCGTACGCCTGCACGGCGTTCGAGGGGCCCATCAGCCCCAGCACCGAGCTGCTCGCGCGGACGGCGCCGCCGTCCGCGTCCGCGACCACGCCGAACGAGGTCTGGGTCTGCCAGCCGCCGCCGAGCACGGCGTCGAGCGCCAGCAGGGCGTGGCTGTCTTCGCTCCCGACCTGAAGCCGCTGACGGAGACGGCCCGGCAGACCGGAGGGAAGGCCGATGGTCGCGCCGAAGCGCCACGAGGCGTCCGGCGCGGCCAGATCGAGCACGATACGGCCGAAGACGGCGTCGAGGTTCGCGGCGCGCGCCGATCCCTCGAGGCGCAGCGCGGGATCCGACCCGAACGCTCCGTCCAGACGTGCTGCGGCGCGAAAGCGGGTTCCGTCGAGGGGGTCCACGCCGGCGAGCCGGAGGCCCGCGTCCAACGCGCCGTCACGGTAGGCGGCCTCGCCCAAGAGGGTGGCGCTCGGGCCGTCGAGCTCGCCTCGAAACGCGAGCCTGGCGCCTCCGGCATCGAAGCCGCCTCCCGTCGCGACGACGCCGCGAGCGCCCGGCAGGCCGTCGAACGACCGCCGGCCAGCGACGTAGCTAGCGAGCGCCCCGTCGCCGTCGCCCGCGGCGAGCGCCACTTCCCACGCCCCGGCACGCGTCTGCGCCACGCCTCCGACGAGGTAGGGAAGCGTCAGGCGGAACGGGGCGGCGCCGCTGGCCCCGACGCGAGCGCGCCATGCACGGGGCGCGACGCCGGCAGCACCTCCTCGGGCCGCCTCGTCGCCGATCCCGCGAAGCTCCACGAACGATCGCGCGACACGGTCGGAAGCGAGCGCGTCGAGGAAGACGTAGTCCGACAAAGCTCCCGACACCACCGCCTCGACACCGAAGCGCGGCGCCTCGCTGCCAGCGACGATCGCGACGGAGCCGGTCAGGGCGGGCCGCTCCGGCTCGGGAGGACCGACACGGATCACGCGCAGCGGTCGACGGAGCGGGACGCCGCCCCCCTCGAGGAGGAGCTCGTGGATGCCCGCCTGCACGGGACGGACGGCCAGCGCCACCGACGCCAGTGGAGGGACCCGCTCCGCGACGACGTCCACCGATGCGCCGTTCAGACGAAGCTCCAGGCGCGCGTCGACGGCCACGTTGCCGGCGTTGCGGACCGTGACGACCGCAGGCTCGTCGTCCAGCACGAACGGATCGGGAGCGTCGAGCGTCAGCTCGCGCAGCTCGGCGACGGTGAGCCGCACCTCCGCCTCGAGGCGCGCGCCGGCCACGTCGACGGCGACCCGCACGATCTCCTCGAGACCGGCCGGCGCGGCGGCCGGAACCTCCACGGTGACGGCCAGGGGCACGTCCCGTCCGGCGAGGGTCGCGAGCCGCTCGGTCCGCCGCACGACGGCGAAGCCTTCACGCGTCTCGATCCGCACCTCGGCCTCGGCGTCCACGTCGCTGTCCACGCGGAACACCAGCGTGACGTACTCGCCGGGAAGCACGAGCCGGTCGGGAGGGGCCGCGACGCCGGGAGCCGCCGCGACCGCGCCGCAGCACAGCGCGGCGAGCAACGAAAGCAGGAGCGCGAGGCGGCCTTGGCCTGCGCGTCCCGGCGGGTCAGCGGCCGGCGTCGTCCCCCTCCGCGAGCTCGACGACGAACGTCTCGTCGTCCACGGTGACCTCGTCACCGGGCCGGAGCTTGTGCTTGCGTCGCGTCTCGACCGATCCGTTCACGAGCACGTCGCCCGCTTGGATCATGCGCTTGGCCTGCCCGCCCGTGTCGGCGAAGCCGGCCAGCTTCAGCGCAGCGGCCAGCGTCAGCGTCGGCACGTCCGTGGGCCGTTCGCCCGGCGGCCGGTCGGGCGCGCCGAAGCTCATTCGACCTCGACCGGCTCCGCGGCCGGGTACGAGCCCAGGTACTTCACGAACGCGGCTTTGCGCATCAGGCCGGTCAGGGCGGCCGCCACGGGCCCCTCGTCGACGTGCCCTTCGATGTCGACGTAGAACAGGTAGCTCCACGGCTTGTCGCGGCGCGGACGTGATTCGAGCTTGGTCATGTTGATGCCGTGCTTCGGGAACTCCTCGAGGCAGGCCACGAGGTCGCCTGGACGATGCTTGATCGCGAGGACCAGGCTGGTCTTGTGCGGCCGGTCGGTCGGCTCGGCCTCGTCGGCGGCCAGGACGAAGAAGCGGGTGTAGTTGAACGGCAGATCCTCGATCCGCTCGGCGAGGACCTCGAGCCCGTACGTCTCCGCCGCCCGCTTGCTGGCGATCGCGGCCTTGCCCTCGCCGCCGTTCTCGGCGAGCACCTTGGCCGCGCCCGCGGTATCGAAGTCGGTGACGGCCTCGAAGTGGTGGCGCCGCAGGTAGTCGTGGCATTGGGCCAGCGCCTGCGGGTGGCTGTAGACGCGGCGGACATCCTCGAGCCTCACGCCGGGCTTCGCGAGCAGGTTGTGGTGGACGCGGACGATCTGCTCCCCGACGACGTGCAGGACCGAGTCGGTCAGGAGGTCGTAGGTCTGGTTGATCGATCCCGCCAGACTGTTCTCGACGGGAAGCACGGCGTGGCTGCACTCGCCGCGCACCGTGGCTGCGAACGCCTCCTGGAAGCTTCCGAAGCCGACGGCCTGGGCGCCGGGGGCGAACTGCAGCGCAGCCTGCTCGCTGAACGCGCCCTCGACCCCTTGGTACGCGATGCGGTGGGTCCGGTCCATGGCGGCCCACGCTAGCACGGTGGGGCCGGCGGCTCGCGGACGCAGGTGCGGTGGCCCGAGGACCCGTGTCGGGCTCAGACCTGCTCGGGCTGCAGCTCGAGCGCCTCGCGTCGACCTTGCGACGCAGCTTCCGCGGCGGCCTCGAGCTCGTGGGCGAGCGTCTCGAGCCGCTCGGTCTCGCTCTCGACGAAGCGCACGTACGGCGCGATCGCGCCGGCCAGCGACGCCTCGGCGCGCTCGAGCTCGACCTGGAGCTGACGATCGAGGTCGTGGCTCAGCCCGTCCCGAAGCGCCTGCAGCTGCTCGTGGAGCTCGCGCTTCGCGCGCGCGCGACGCCGCGGCAGGACGAGCACGCCCAATCCGACGACGGCGGCACCCAGCGTGACGCCGGTGATGTCGAACGCGGCGCCCGAGACGAACGCCACCACCGCCGCGCCCAGACCCACGCCCGAAACCTGCAGCAGACCCGACCTCACGACCGCCTGCTGCAGCGAGTCGGCGAGACGGTCGGCCTCCCGTTCGCGGTCCCAGCCCTCCAGGACCCCTTCCGCGCGACTGCGGAGCGCCGTGAGCACCTCGCGCCGGTCCATCCGGAAGCGGCCGCCCACCTCGCCCACGATCCGTGCGTCGCCGGCCGCGCGACGCTCCTGCACGAAGCCGACGACGTCCTCCCAGAGCTGCAGGTTCCGGTGCAGGAACCAGTCCACCATCTCGGCCATCGCCTCGTCGATCTCGCGGTCGGCGTCGCGCGTGACCTGCTCGACGAACTTCGCGCGGATCCGCTCCGGGCGGACGAGCTCCAGCACGTTGCCGATCCGTACCGTCCGGTCGAGGAACACCTCGCCGCGCCGCTCGACCTCGACCAGCGCGGTCTTGATGCGGGCCAGGTAGGTCTGGGCCTCGCGCTGCATCTCGCGCTCGAACTGCTCGATCTGACGGTGGACCGCGTCCAGCGTGCGGCGGTCCTCGGCCAGTAGCTCCAATCGGGCCTCGACGTCGCCGCGGACGTCGAGGGCGATCCTCTGGGCCACGCCCATCGGCGAGGCGAGCTTGAGGCGCAGTCGCTCGGCCTCCGACAGCTCCGACGTCAGGAAGCGCTCGAGCTCGGGCAGGCCGGACGCCTCGAAGGCGCCACGGTCGTCCCGCCGTTGCGCGCGGCGCGCCCGCCGGGAGGAGAGCGCGAACACGCGCGGCGTCGGCTCGCCCAGGACGTCGCGCGCGTGGTCGGCGACGAAGCGCACGACCTCGTCGCGGGCGGCAGCGCCGCCGTCCTCGCCCACCTCGTCGAGCAGGTCGATCTTGTTCACCACCAGCACGATCTTGCGGCCCCACGACGCGATCAGCTCCAGGAACGCCCGCTCGCTCTCGGTGAACGGCCGGTCGGCCGAAGTGACGAACAGAACCAGATCGGCACGCGGCACGAACCGCTCGGTGAGCTGCTGGTGTTGCGTGATCACCGCGTTCGTCCCCGGCGTGTCGACGAACGCCACGTCACGGAGCGCGTCGATGGGGGCCCGGCGCGTGACGACGCCGTGCTCGTCCTGAGAGACGTCGTCCTCGCCGTAGCCGAGCACGGTGATGCGGTCGGTCGTCGGCGTCACCCCTTCGGGCATGACGTCGGCGTCCAGCAGCGCGTTCATGAGGCTGGACTTGCCGGCGTTGTACTCGCCGCACAGGACCAGAAGGAAGAGACCGTCCAGGTCGGCCGCGGCCGTGCGGAGGGCGCGGCGTCGCTCCGCGTCCGCCTCGGCCCGGGCGAGCAGCTCGCGCAGGTCGGCGAGCAGGGATCGTTCGCGCGTCGCGAGGGCGCGCGCCGCCCCGCCGAGGGTGGCGTCCATAGGCGCGAGGATATCACGGTGCGACGCGGCTCCCACGCGTCCGGGACGGGCCCCACGGGCGCCGTACCGCGATGGCAGGCGGGTAGAGTGTGTGCCGGAGGCCCGGCGTGCCGGCGCGCGAGGCGCGTCGACGGGGCGCCGCTCGCTCGCCTGCACGGGCGTACCGTCCGGCCTCCCTCGTCCCGGCGCGAGGCCGGTCGCCGCAGGTGGCGACGCTCGCGCTCCACGCCATCGACCGGCCGCGTCCCGCGGTCGTGCGCCATTCCGGAGGCCGCATGCGATCCACCACACAAACGCCCGTCTCGGCGCTCGTCGCCGTGCTCACGCTCCTTCTCGCCCTCGTACCGCTGGGCGCCGCCCAGGCGATCGGGGATCGGCTCGATACGTTCCTGGACGCGTCCGGCGCGGTCGCTGTCGATGACGGCGAAGGGGCGTATCGCCTGGGAGGGCTGAGCCTCTCGGTCCGTGCCCCCAGCGACGTGCTGGCGCAGGTCACGCTGGTCGGTCCGCTGGACGAGCAGGGGGTGAGCGACGCCGCCGCCGCTCTGGCGATCGCCACCGGCTACGGGGCGGGCATCGAGGAGCCGATCGCCGCCTTCCTGCGCGACCAGGCACCCGAGCTCGCAGGCTCCGGTCCGGTCACGATCGGGGTCGAGGCGTACGCGCTCCAGCTGGACCTCGAGGCGGGCGCGCCGCCCGCGGGCAGGCTGTCGCTCTCGCTCCCCAGCGTGAGCGAGGAGGCGTTCGGTCCGCCGGTCGCGACGCTGGGCGCCGACGACCCCGCCGTGACGATCCGGGTGTTCAGCGACTTCGAGTGCCCGTTCTGCCAGCGTTACGCCCTCGAGATCCTGCCGTCGCTGGAGGCGAGCGTGCTGGACCGCGAGGACGTCGGCTTCGCGTTCCACCACTTCCCGCTGACCTCGATCCACGCGAACGCCGAGCCGGCTGCCGAGGCGGCGCAGTGCGTCGCCGACCTGTACGGCGACGACGCGTTCTGGCCGTACCACGACCTGCTGTTCGAGCGGCTGGACGCTTGGCGGGGGCTCGGCGATCCGCTCCCGTACTTCGCGCGGGTGACGCGCGACGTCGAGGCGATCGCCGCCGCCGCGTCGGGGGCCGACGAGGCCACCGGCGAGGAGGGTGCCGCGGACCTCGCTGCCGAGAGCGTCGCCGCGTGCCTGGCGGCAGGCGACGCACGGGCGACGGTCCGGGCCGCGACGGCCCGGGCGCGGGAGCTGGGCCTGTCGGGCACGCCGACGGTGTTCGTCGGGAGCTTCCGGCTGAACGACTTCGGCTCGCCGCAGGCGTACGCGCGGCTGGTCCGACTGCAGCTCGCCGAGTCGGGTGCGCCGCTGGCGCCGGGGCTCGCCGCGGGAGAGGGCGGAGCGGGCGCGGAGGAGACCGCGGACGACTGAGGCGGGACCGAGGCGGGAGCGAGGCGGGACCGAGAGAGGCGCGCGTTCTGGGCAGATGCCCAGGACGCGCGCACGTGCAGCGCGCCTCGGGGGTACGGTGGCGTCATGATTCCCGACGTCATCGCTCCCGACCTCGATACGGACGCCCTCGTCGACGACCTCGTGCGTCTGCTCGAGGTTCCCTCGCCGACCGGCTTCACCGAGGACGCCGTCGCGCTGTTGGAGTCGTGGCTTCGGCCGTTGGGCGTGCCGTTCGCTCGGACGCCGAAGGGCGCGCTGGTCTGGACGGTTCCCGGAGGGCCCGCCCCGGCGCGGACCATGGCGTGCCACGTGGACACGCTGGGCGCGATGGTCGCCGAGATCAAGCGCGACGGTCGCTTGCGTCTGACCGCGCTGGGCGGCTACGACTGGACGACCGTGGAGGGCGCGGAGTGCCGGCTCACCACGTTCGGCGGCCGTCACATCACGGGAACCGTCGTGAACGTCAAGCAGTCCACCCACGTTCACGGGCCTGCGCTACGGGACCTGAAACGGGACGCGTCCTCCCTGGAGCTGCGTCTGGACGCCGAGGCGTGGGACGCCGACGCGGTGCGGGCTCTGGGCGTCGGCGTCGGCGACCCGGTGGCGTTCCTGAGCGCGCCGCGCGTGACGGAGTCGGGGTTCGTGAAGGGGCGCCACCTGGACAACAAGGCGTCCGTGGCCGTCTGCCTGGCCGTGACGCGCTCCCTCGTGGCCGCAGAGACGCGTCCGCCCGGTGACGTGCACGTGTTCGTGTCGAACTACGAAGAGGTCGGTCACGGCGCCGCTGCCGGAATCCCGGCGGAGACCGAGGAGCTGCTCTGCCTCGACATGGCGGCGGTCGGCCGGGGGCAGGCCAGTCGCGAGGACGCCGTGACGCTGTGCATCAAGGACTCGACCGGTCCGTACGACCCGGTGATGAATCGTGCGCTGCGGCAGCTGGCCGAGCGCGAGGGCATCGAGCTGGCGACCGACGTCTACCCGTACTACGGCTCCGACGCCTCGGCCGCCTGGCGGGCGGGCGGGGCGTGGCGAGCCGCGTTGATCGGCCCCGGCGTGGACGCCTCGCACGCGTACGAACGCACCCACCGCAAGGCGCTCGAGGCGACGGCTCGGCTGGCGCTCGCCTGGGTCACGAACGAGCCCGGCTGAGGACCGACGTGCCGCCCGTGGCGTTTCGTGCGCCGACGTGCGCTACACTCGATCGACATGCAGGAATATCCGAGTCTCGTCTGGCATCTCAAGAATACGCAGCTGTTCGAGGATCTCTCCGCGGACGAGCTCGAGCAGCTGTCGAAGATCACGCCGTACCGGCGCTACGCGGCGGGCGAGATCGTCTACCACATGGAAGATCCCGCCGACGCGCTGTACTTCGTGCGTGACGGCATGGTCAAGATCTCCATGTACTTCCCCAACGGGAAGGAGATGATCCTGGGGCTGCTGGGGCAGTACGACATCTTCGGCGAGCTCCTCCTGCTGCCCAGCGAGCGACGGCCCAACCAGGCCGAGGCCGTGGTGGACACGACGCTGATCGTGATGCCCGAGGCCGACTTCCAGCGTCTCCTGCAGCAGTACCCACGCATCGCGATGAAGTTCATCCAGGTCATGTCCACGCGACTCTGGCAAGCGCAACAGTGGCAGGCCGAGGTCGGTGCCTTCGACGCGCCCGGCCGCCTGGCGAATCTCCTGGTGCGCCTGTCGGGCGACTTCGGCAAAGAGGGCGAGCGGGGGATGGAGATCGACCTGAACCTCACGCAACAGGACCTCGCGAAGATGATCGGCGCCACCCGCGAGACGGTGAGTCACTGCCTGGCCCGCCTCCTCGAGTACGGCGCCGTCAAGCGCCGCCGCTCGCCGATCGTCGTCGACGTCGCGGCGCTGACCCGTTTCCTGGACGAAGCCAGCAACTGAGCCGCACGCCGCCGTCGCGCGGCGGCCGGCCGCTCACTCGGTCTCGGGCGGCGCCACCAACGACACCAGCTCGCTGTCCCCTTCGGGAAGAGCGCCCTCCTCCGGCAGCAGCCTGACCGTTCCGTTGTGGATCACGAACAACGGCACCTGGTCCTCGTCGCCGCGACGGCGCAGGTCGTCGATCGAGACGCGCTCCGAGAGCGGCGAGCGCTTCAGGATCGCCCCCCGATCGAACAACGACTCGAGCCGCGGGTAGTCCACGTCCGGCCCGAACGCGAGCCGGCCCCGCTGCTCGGTCGACAGGTTGTCCCGTGCGGTGCCCGACGTGCCCGGTGCTAGCTGGAACACGTTCTGCGACCCGAACGCGCGCGCGTACTTGAGCGACGACAGCGCGTTCGCCTCGTCGTTCGAGGTGAGCGCCAGCAGACGGCCGATCCCCGACAGGCGGATCTCGTCGTCGGTTCGGTCGGACAGCAGGCTCCCGTAGTAGGCGGCAAGTCCTTCGAGGCGCGCGGCGGCGACGTTCGACCAGTTCGTGTCCGCCAGCGTCACCGCCAGATCCTCGTCCTTCAGGAACTGCGCGATGCGGCGGGCGATCGGGTGGGCGCCCAGGATCAGGAACCCTTGCGGGTCGGGCTCCGCCACGCCCAGCGCCTCCGCGACCGGCTTGGCGGTCAGGCTTCCCAGCAGGACCGTGCCCACGATCACGAGGAACACGAGCGGCACCAGCGACTCCGCACCTTCGAAGCCCGCGTTCACGAGCTTCGTGGCGAACAACGAGCTGACCGCGGCCGCCACGATGCCGCGCGGTGCGATCCAGCCGAGGAACGCCTTCTCGCGGAGGCTCAGCGAGCTGCCCGCCGTGGACGCGAACACCGAGAGCGGCCGAATGATCAGGATGACCGTGGCCAGCAGCGCCAGGCTGGGGAGGCTGAGCGCCTGCATGAACGCTCCCAGCTCGATGTTGGCCGCCAGCACGATGAACAGCAGGCTGATGAACAGGACCGTCAGGTCCTCCTTGAAGCTCAGCAGGTCGTTGATGTTCGGCACGCCGCGATTCGCGATCACCATCCCCATCAGCACCGTCGCGAGAAGGCCCGCTTCCTGCGCCATGGCGCTGGCGACGGCGAACGCGGCGAACACCATCGCGAGCGCGACGAGATTCACGAGGTAGTCGGGAATCAGGCGTCGGCGCAGCAGCCACGCGAGCACGCTGCCGGCGATGACCCCCACGACGGTGCCGGTCAGGATGAAGCGAAGGAACAGCAGCAGCGTGCTCCCGAGCGCCTGCTCGCGGTTCTCGATCAGTAGGAACTCGAAGACCAGGACCGCGACCATCGCCCCGATCGCGTCGATCAGGATGCCTTCCCACTTCAGCACGTTCGCGACGCGGGCCGAGGGACGCACGATCCGCAGCAGCGGCCCGATCACCGTCGGGCCGGTCACGATGATCAGCGCGCCGAAGAGGAACGCGAGCTGGAGCGGGAGGCCCACCAGCGTCCACGCCGCGAACGTCGCGCCCAGCCAGGTGACCAGCGCGCCGATCGTGACGAGGCGGATCACGACGCCACGCGTCTCGCGGACCTCGGGAAGGGAAAGCGTGAGCCCGCCCTCGAACAGGATGAGGCCGACGGCCAGCGAGACGGCGGGGAAGAGGATCTCCTGGCCGATGAGCGAGGACGGATCGATCCAGCCGAGCAACGGACCGACAAGGAACCCGACGATCAGCAGCGGCAGGATCGCGGGCAGTCCGATGCGCCACGCCGCCCACTGCGCCGCGGCGCCTAGGGCCACGATGGCGGCGATCGCGAGCGCGGGTTGGGTAGCGAGGAGCTCGGGCATCCGCCGTCATCATCGCACGGTGCACCGGCTCGCTGTCGTGCTAGCGTGCCGCGTGGAACGACGCTTTCTGGTAACGACCGATCATGGAGAGGTGCTCGTGCGGATCGACCCCGACCGCGGCGGCCTCGATCCCGACCTGCTCATTCTCGAGTCGCCCGACCACGCGAACTCCGGCGATCTCCCCACCACCGTGCCGCTTCGCGCGTTCGGAGCGAAGATGGT
Organism: uncultured bacterium; assembly: GCA_964561595.1. Lineage (GTDB taxonomy): Bacteria > Deinococcota > Deinococci > Deinococcales > Trueperaceae > SLSQ01. The sequence continues at coordinate 32,391 of CAZLQH010000007.1, forward strand.
GGAGATGATCGAGGCGCAGGGGGGCGACATGCCGGGCGGGGAGCGCCTGCGCCGGCTCCTGGTGCAGGAGAAGGCGAGCTCGGATCTCAACCGGATCGAGCGCTGGGCGCGCCTCAACGGTGGCGAAGCAGGCGCCGCCTCCGACGCCGGCGGCTGACGTCCCCACGCTCTGGAGACGTCCAGCCGCGACGGGGAGTCAGTCCGCGACGTCCTCCTCGACGATCTCGCCGAGGTCCTGAAGCATGTTCTTGTAGAGCGTGAGCGCGAACGCCTCGATCGAGGCACGCGCCTCGTCGGTGGCCAGGCCGGCAGCGACCCGGTCGTGCGCGACGCGGAGCGCGGTCGCCAGGACCGTCTCGAACACCGGCCACGGTCCCTCGAACGGTCCCGCCTCGAGGTCCTCCGTCGCCGGCGCGGCGGCGGTCGCGGCGGCGGTCGCGGCGGCGGGCGCGCTCGCGGAGGCGGCCGGCTCGTCCTGCGACGGGGGCGTGGGCTTCGCGCGTTTCCCGCGACGCCGTCCGGAGGACGGCTTCTCCTGGGGCGCGTCGAGCGCCGCGAGGGCTTCCTCCGCGGCGCGCCGCTCCGCGGTGCGTTTGTTCGGGCCCGTTCCGCGACCGAGGACTTCGTCGTCCACCATCACGTCGGACTCGAAGATCGGCTCGTGGTCGGGCCCGCTGATCCGCGACTCGAATCGCGGCTGGCGGCCTTCCTTCTGGAGGCGTTCGATCAGAACGCCCTTCGGATGTGCCATCGATGTCCCTTCCCAGCAGCCGTCCGGCGCCCGCGACGCGCGTGCCGGACGGCTGCCGCGGTGCACGGTAGCACGCGGTCCGTGCGCTAGGATGACGTCATGACACGCCTTTTGCTGTGCGACGACCACGCGATGTTCCGTCAGGGGCTACGGAGCATCCTCGAGACCGAGGACGACGTCCGCATCATCGGCGAGGCGTCCACGGGTCGCGAGGCCGTCCGCTACGCGCTCGAGACCAAGCCGGACGTCGTGCTGATGGACATCCAGATGCCCGAGCTCGACGGCGTCGCGGCCACCAAGGCCATCCTGGCCGAGGATCCCGACATCCGCGTCATCATCCTCACCATGTACCGGCAGGATCGCTACGTGTTCGAGGCGATCAAGGTAGGTGCCCGCGGCTACATGCTCAAGGACGCCGACGCCGGCGACCTCATCTCCGCCATTCGCCGCGTCGCGGCGGGCGAGACGCTGCTCAACGCCGAGATGGCGGCCAGCATCCTGGACGAGTTCCGCAAGACGGACCAGCTGCCGGCCCATCCGGACCACCGCATCCGCGAGCTCACCGACCGTGAGGAGGAGATCCTCCGGCACCTGGCGCAGGGCGCGACGAACCAGGAGATCGCGGCGGCGCTGGACGTGAGCGAGAAGACGGTCAGGAACCGGCTGTCCGAGATCTTCAGCAAGCTGCGGCTGAACAACCGCACACAGGCTGCGCTGTACGCCCTGCGCGAGGGGATCGCCTCGCTGCAGGACTCCGCCGAGTGAGCCGACGCCGATTCCGCGCAGGCTGCGGCCGTGAGCGCGTCGGCCCGTCGGACCTTTCCGAGATCGCCTACACCGAGCTGGCCTTTCCCGAGTGCCCGACCTGTCGCCATCGGATCGAGCCGGAGGGAGGCCCGGCGTTCTGTCGCTGGATCGCGACCGATCGGCCGAGCCCGCTCGAAGCGCTCTCCGACTTCCGCGTGGACGAGGACGGGCCGTCGTGAGCGACGGGGCGTCCTCGCGCCCGCGAGCAGGGGAGGCCGGGGAGGAGGCCGAGCTGCGCGACCTGCTGAGGCGCGTGTGCGAGACGCCAGCCCCGACGTTCGAGGAGGACGCGCGTGCCGCCCTCGTCCGCGAGGCGCTCCGGGCCGCCGGCCTGGCGCCCGAGCGCGACGCGGCGGGGAACGTGCTGGCGTGGCTGCCCGGGGGGCGGGGGCCGACGGTCGCGCTGGTCGCGCACCTCGATACCGTGTTCGGGCCCGAGGTGGACGTTCGCGTCGTGGAGGAGAACGCGCGGCGCTGGAAGGCTCCGGGCATCGGCGACAACTCCGCGAGCGTCGCGCAGCTCCTCCATCTCGCCGCACAGGTGGTGCGGGGGGCCGTGGCGGATCGCCCCACGATCTTGCTGGGCTTCACGGTGGGCGAGGAGGGCTTGGGCGATCTTCGCGGCGCCCGTCGGCTCGTGGCCGACGTGGGCGCCGAGCTCGACGCGTTCCTCGCGATCGACGGTCACATGGGATCGGTCGTGGACGCCGGGGTGGGATCGCGGCGCCTGCGAGCCACGTTCTCGGGCCCCGGCGGGCACTCGTGGGGCGACTACCCTTCGCCCAGCGCGGTGCACGCGCTGGGCGACGCGGTGCACGCGCTGACGCGGATCCCCGTGCCGGGCGCGCCTCGCAGCAGCTTGAACGTGGGTCAGGTCGGCGGCGGCTCCGCCGTCAACGCCATCGCGGCGTCGTCGTGGCTCACGCTGGACCTGCGGAGCCTGGACCGGGCGACGCTGGACGTCATGCGGGCCGACGCCGAGAAGCGGCTGCGAAGCGTCGCGCGCCGTCATCGCGTGGAGCTCCTGATCGAGCCGGTCGGCGACCGTCCTGCCGGGCGTTCGGACGACGGTTGGCTGGCCGGCGTCGCCGCTGCAGCGCTGGGCGCGCACGGCCTCGAGTCGCGGCTGGCGGCCAGCAGCACCGACGCCAACGCCGCGATGGCCGCAGGGATTCCGGCCGTCTGCCTGGGGGTGTACGAGGGCGGCGACGCGCACCGGCTGGACGAGTGGCTCGATCCGACCTCGCTGACGGTCGGGGCGTCGGTGCTGCGCGACCTGCTCGCCCGATTGGCGGACGGCCCGAACGGGTGACGCCGGTGAAGGCGACGGGCGCCTAGGCCTCGCCGCCGCTCTCGGAAGACGTCCTGCGCTCGCGACGCGCGCTCAGGGCCAGCCGGTCCACCTGTTCGTTCTCGGGGTGGCCGTCGTGGCCCTTCGTCCAGCGCCAGTCCACGTCGTGCACCGTCTCGAGCTCCAACAGCGCTTCCCAGAGGTCACGGTTCTTCACCGGGGTCCGCGAAGCGGTGCGCCAGCCGTTGCGTTGCCAGGTGTCCAGCCAGCCGTCGGTGAACGCCTTCTTGAGGTACTGCGAGTCGGTGACGAGCGTGACCCGGCACGGCTCCCGAAGCGCCCGTAGCGCCTCCACCGCGGCGGTGAGCTCCATGCGGTTGTTCGTGGTGTTCGGCGCGTAGGCGCTGTCGCTGCGTACGTGGTCGCGGTAGCGGATGAGGTAGCCCCAGCCGCCGTCGCCGCTCCCGGTGTCGCAGGAGCCGTCGGTCCAGATCGTCACGTGCTTGCGAGCCATGCCGACCAGGGTACCCGCGGAGCGGGGCGGGGCGGAGCGGATCGGCCACGGCCGGCCGGTCGCGAAGCGCGCGTCCGAGCGTCCAAGGTCTGTACAAGCATCGCTCTGACGATGATCCGCGTCCACGACGCAGTTTCGGCGCGGCTCTCGCCCCCGGACCCCGACGCCGGCACGGCTAGCGCTTGACAAACCTTGGACGCCCCGCTACACTTCGATCAGGTTGAACAAGGGTTGAACAGAACGCGTTCGACCCTCGACCGATCGGCCTTGGAGGCACACGATGGGACGCGGAAAATTCACGGTGAACGAAGTCGAAGAACGCACCAGCGTGCCCGCCGCGACCCTGCGCCAGTGGGAGCGCCGCTACGGCTTCCCGATGCCCGAACGGTCCGAGGCCGGCTACCGCCTCTACAGCGAGGACGACGTCCGCAGCATCGACGCGATGAAGCGGCACATCGCCGACGGCGTCCCGGCCTCCCGTGCGGCCGAGCTGGTCAAGCACCTTCCCGACGCCGCCAGCTCCGGCGAAGGGCGTCCCGCGTCGATGCTGCGCGACGCGCTGGTCGCGGCGCTCGTCGATCTGGACGATCACGCCGCCGACCGCGTGATGGGCGAAGCCCACGCCCTTCACCCCGTCGAATCCGTCATGGTCGACATCCTTCAGCCCGCGATGCTGGAGCTGGGGCAGCGTTGGCACGACGGCACGATCGCGACGACCACCGAGCACTTCGCGAGCAGCTACGTGCAAGGCCGTCTTCGCGCCCTGCTGTCGCTCGCCGGCCAGCACCGCAGGAGCCCCGGCGTCGTCGTGGCCTGCGCGCCCCTGGACCAGCACGAGCTCGGAGCCCTGATGCTGGCCGTCATGCTGCGCCGGCGCGGCTACCGCGTCACGTACGTCGGCGCCAACACGCCGGTCGCGGACCTCGCGATCATGGCGCGCGACACCCGGCCGCTGGCGCTGATGGTCTCCGCCTCGACCCAGGAGTCGCTGAACGAGCTCCGTGCCAAGCGCGATCTTCTGGCCTCGGCCGCACCGATCGTGGTGTTCGGGGGGCCGATGTTCAACGCCGATCCCAAGGCCGCGGAGGAGCTCGGCGGCCACTACCTCGCCGCCAGCGTCGTCGCCGCGGTCGACGGTTTCGACGAGCTCGTGAAGCGTCACGAGGTCGACGTCGCATGAGCCCCACGCCTTCGATTCCCACGAACGTCGCCGCGTCCGACGCGGTCCCCGTCCCCCCTTCCGCCCCGTCGTCCCCGTCCCCCGCCACGCATCGGCCCGAGGCCGAGCTCGGCACCATGAAGGGCCGCCCGGCCCGAGGAGGATCCACCATGAGCCATCGACTCCTGCACGACACGCCCGTCCAGAACGACGTCGCCGCTCGCCGCGAACCGATGCTTCCGAGCCAGGTCCTCGCGTTCCAGCGCAAGCAGGCGCTCTATCACCACGGCGAGCCGGCGAACTCCGTGTTCCGCGTTCGCTCCGGGCTGATCCGGATCACCCGGATGACGCCGGAAGGCCGGATCCTCACGGTCCGCCACGTCCTGCCCGGCGACTACTTCGGCGAGGAGGCGTTCATGAGCGGCCAGCGCGAGGAGATGGCCGAAGCGCTGACGATCACCGAGATCGAAGCGATCGATCCCGACCGCATCGGGGGGGACGACCTGATGACGATCACGCGTTCGTTGTCGAAGCAGATGCAGAGGCTGATGGACTACGAGTACCACTTGCAGACCGGCGACCTGCGCCAGCGGGTGTCGCGCTACCTGCTCACGCTCGCCGACACGCCGCTCGCCACCCGCGACGGACGGGGCCGGCCGGCGATCTCGGCGACGCACGAGCTGATCGCGGAGGGTACGGCCTCGACCCGGGAGAGCGTCTCGAAGATCATCACCGAGCTTCGCGCCGATGGCCTGATCGAGTCCGGCTACCGCAACGTCACGATCGTCGACGCCGGCGGTCTGGACGAGATCGCGCACGGCTTCTGAGCGACGGCGGGGCCGCCGCCCATCGGCGGCCCCGCCCGAGCACCCAAGAACGCGAGGCGACCCCGGGCCGGGGTCGCCTCGCGTTCATGGGCGCCCGGCGTCAGGCGGGATCGCGGCGTCCGTCGGTGCGCTTCTCCAGCACGACGACCGCTGCGGCGTGATCGCGCGAATGGCTCAGCGACAGGTGCGCCACGAGTCCTTGCCGGTGGAGCTCCTGCGTGATCGCGCGGCTCCACGCGAGGTGCGGGGCGTCGCCCTTGCGGACGACCCAGACGTCGCGCCACCCGTGCGGCTCCGGCCAGCACTTCTGGAACGCCTCCTTGGCCGCGAACCGAGCCGCGAGCGACGGCACCGGATCGCGCTGCTCCCGGCAGTACGCCACCTCGTCGGGCGTGAAGTGCCGCGTCAGGAACCGCGTGGGATGGCGATCCAGCACGCCTCGGATGCGAGCGAGCTCGACGAGATCGAGACCGACGGCGACGATCACGACGGCAGGCCGAGTCGCTCGACCGCGCCGTCGGAGGCGAGGTACGCCACCTGCGCCATGCCGAGGAACAGCCCGTGTTCGAGCACGCCGGGAAGGCCGTCGAGATCGGCGGCCAGCGCGGCCACGTCCGTGTCGGCGGGAAGCGCGCAGTCCAGAATGGGGTTGCCGTTGTCCGACAGGAACGGCTCCGTCTCGCCACCCCGAAGGCGCGGCTCGAGCCCCAGCGACCGCAGCAGCTCCTCCGTGCGGGCGACGCCGAACGCGAGCACCTCGACGGGGAGCGGCGAGAGGGTGCCCAGCCGGCTCGAGCGTTTGCCGTCGTCGCCGATCAGCACGAACGCGTCCGCCGACGCTGCGACGATCTTCTCGCGGAGCAGCGCGCCGCCGAGCCCCTTGATCGCGTTCAGCGAGCCGTCGAGCTCGTCCATGCCGTCCACGGCCAGGTCCACGCCGCCGGCGGGAAGATCGATCAGCGGAATCCCGATCCTCCTGGCCGTCCGTTCCGTGGCGCGCGAGGTGGGCACGCCGCGGACGTCCGTGAGCCCGCCTGCGGCGATCGCCTCGCCCAGGCCCAGCAGGAACGCGTGCGCGGTACTGCCCGAGCCGAGCCCGAGCACCATGCCCGACGCGACGTCCCGGAGCGCCGCATCGGCCGCGGCCGCCTTGCGAGGGTCGCTCACCTCAGCTCCGAAGCGCCTCGAGCTTGGCGCGGACGCGCTCCACGTGCCCCGTCGACTTCACGTTCCGCATCGCAGCCGCCACCGTCCCGTCCGGCGCGATGACGAACGTCGACCGCAGCAGACCGGTGACCTCCTTGCCGTACAGCTTGCGGGTTCCCCACGCCCCGTACGCCTTGGCGATCTCGTGGTCCTCGTCGGACGCCAGCGGGAAGGGGAGACCGTGCTCCTCGGCGAACGACGCGTGCTTGTCGACCGGGTCGGGCGAGATGCCCACGACCTTGGCGTCCAGGCCCGGCATGGCGTCGCGGAAATCGCACGCCTCGGTCGTGCATCCGGGCGTGAAGTCCTTCGGATAGAAGTAGAGCACCAGCCAGTCGCCACGGAAGTCCGACGGGGACAGGGGACCGTTCGTGGACGCCGTGCGGAAGTCGGGTGCGGGATCGCCGATCTCGGGAGCGGTCATGCGAGCGAGCATACCGCGGGCGTCCCCGCCGCTCGGTGCCACGCGCCCCCGGATGCGGCGGGTAGGATGGCGGGCGTGACGCACGACGCACGACCCCCGCTCCTGCTGGCCAGCGCCAGCCCGCGGCGCCGCGAGCTGCTCGCGGCGCTGGGCGCGTCGTTCGAGGTGCGCCCGGCCGACGTCGACGAGTCGCCCCGTCCCGGCGAGTCGCCCCGGGCCACCGCCGAGCGGCTCGCCGCCGCCAAGGCCGGCGTCGTCGCGGAGGCGCGACCGGACGCGCTGGTGTTGGCCGCCGACACCGTCGTGATCGTCGGCGACCGCGACCTGGGCAAGCCCCGCGACGAGGAGGAGAATCGCCGCTTCCTGCGCGAGCTCGCCGGCGTGCGCCACACCGTCGTCACGGCGCACCACCTGCGCTGGGGCGACCGTCGGGCGACAGCGTCGATCGCCACCGAGGTGCGCCTCAGGGAGCTGGGCGAAGCCGAGATCGACCGTTGGGTACGGAGCGGTGCCGGCCTGGACAAGGCGGGAGGCTACGCGATCCAGGACCTGGGAGCGGCGCTCGTCGCCGACCTTCACGGCTGCTACACGAACGTCGTCGGCCTCAGCCTGCCCGCGGTCGTCGCGGCCGCCGGGCGCCTCGGGGTGGCCCTTGTCTAGCTTCTTCCGTGCCTGGTACGTGTTCCTGGCGCTGGGTCTCGCGACCTTCGTCGCGACGGCGTTCGTGGGGCGCGCGCCCACGCTGCTCTCCGCGGCCGTCGCCATGCCCCACCAGATGCCCCACCGGCTGGGCGTGAACGCACGCGAGACGCTCGCTTCGCTGACCGACCGCAGGGCGCTGCGCGAGGAGAACGCCGCGCTGCGCGAGGCGCTGGACGCCGAGCGCGCCCACGCCCGTGAGCTGGAGCTCGAGACGGCGCGCCTGCGCGAGGTCCTGGCGATCCGAGACGATCAGAGCCCCGGCGTGGTCACGACCGCGCCGGTCGTCGGCGGGAGCTCCGGATTGACGGTCGAGCGGCTGGTGCTCGGTGCCGGACCCGGCGACGGCGTCGTTCCGAACATGCCGGTCACGGTGCCGGCCGGGCTGGTCGGCATCGTGACCGACGCCGCCGCCGGTCGCACGGTCGTTCGCACGATCCTCGATCCGGAGTCGCGCGTCGGCGTCTCGGTGCGGGACAAAGGCGGGCAAGGCGTCGCCGTCGGCGAGGTGGGAGGGCGCGTGCGCGTCGTCCGGTTCGTCCAGAGCGAGCCGGTCGAGGTCGGCGACGTGGTCGAGACGAGCAGCTACGGCGGACTGTTCCCCCGGGGCGTGCGCGTCGGCGTCGTCACCGAGGTCCTCCCGCCCGACCCGAACGACCTGCGCCGGAGCTTCCTGGTCGAGCCCGCCGTCGACCTCTCGACGCTCCTGCAGGTCGCGCTGATCGCACCGCAGTGAGCCGGCGCGCCGGCTCAGGCCACGACCAGGTTCACCAGCTTGCCCGGTACGACGATCTCGCGGCGTAGCGTTCCGTTCTCGAGCCAGCGGGTCACGTTCGGATCCGACCTGGCGGCCTGAAGCACGGTCGCCTCGTCCGCGTCCGCGGGCACGGTCACGCGGCCACGGACCTTGCCGTTCACCTGCACGACCATGTCGATCGTCGTCTCGACCAGGGCGGACGCGTCCACCTCCGGCCACGCCTCGAGATGGACCGAGCCGGCGTTGCCGGCGCGGTGCCACAGCTCCTCGGCCAGGTGGGGCGTGATCGGGGCGAGCAGCCGGAGCATCAGCGAGGTCGCCTCGGCCCACGCCGGGTGGGCCGCCAAGCCGGCGTTCTTGAGCTTCGCCATCGCGTTCTGCAGCGTCATCAGCTCGGCGACCGCGGTGTTGAACCGGAACGCCTCGAAGTCCTCGCTCACCTCCGCCACGCAGGTGTGCGCCGCCCGCCGAAGGTCGGCCACGCGCTCGTCGTCGGCGTCGCCAGGCTCGCCGGCTTCGGTGTGCAGCGTCCAGACCCGGTTCAGGAAGCGCACGACCCCTTCGATCCCCTGCTGGTTCCACGGCCCACCCTGATCCCACGGGCCGATGAACATCAGGTACGCGCGAACCGCGTCGGCGCCGTGGCGAGCCACGAGCGCGTCGGGGTCGATGACGTTGCCGCGCCGCTTCGACATCTTCTCGCCGTCCTCGCCCAAGATCATTCCTTGGTTGAACAGCCGCACGAACGGCTCGCCTTCGTCGATCAGCCCCATGTCGCGCATCGCCTTCGTGAAGAAGCGCGAGTAGAGCAGGTGCAGGATCGCGTGCTCGATGCCGCCGGTGTAGGTGTCGACCGGCGTCCAGCGTGCAGCCAGCGGGCGATCCACCGGACCGTCCTCGTTGTCGGGATTCAGGTAGCGGAACCAGTACCAGGACGAGTCCATGAAGGTGTCCATGGTGTCGGTCTCGCGCCGGGCGGGGCTGCCGCACGACGGGCACGCGACGTTCAGGAAGCGCTCGTGATGCTTGAGCGGGGACTCGCCCGTGGGCATGAACTCCACGTCCTCGGGCAGCAGCACCGGCAGGTTCTCCTCACGCTCCGGCACGACCCCGCACGCGTCGCAGAACACCATCGGAATCGGCGTGCCCCAGTAGCGCTGACGGCTGATCAGCCAGTCGCGCAGGCGGTAGGTGACCTTGCGGCGACCGAGGCCCTGCTCCTCGAGCCACGCCACGACCTGCGCGATCCCGTCGCCGGCGCCCTCGCCCTTGCCGGTAGGCGTGCCGTCGAACGGACCGGAGTTGATCATCACGCCGTCGCCCGTGTACGCCTCGTCCATCGCCGTGCCGTCCGTCAGGCCCGACTCCGGCGGCCGCACGACGGGCACGACCTCGAGCCCGTAGCGGCGCGCGAACGCGAAGTCCCGCTCGTCGTGCGCGGGGACCGCCATGATCGCGCCGGAGCCGTAGGTGACCAGCACGTAGTCCGCGATCCAGATCGGCACGCGGGCCCCGTTCACCGGGTTCAGCGCGTACGCGCCGGTGAACACGCCCGACTTCTCGCGCGTTTCGCTCTGCCGGTCGATCTCCGACATCCGACCCGCCTGCTCGACGTAGCGCCGGACCTCGTCCTGGCGGTCGTTCGTCGTGACGCGATCGACCAGAGGATGCTCGGGGGCGAGCACCATGAAGGTCGCGCCCCAGAGCGTGTCGGGGCGCGTGGTGAACACCTCGATCGCCTCTCCGCTCTCGGCGCGGAAGGTGACCTCGGCGCCCTCGCTGCGGCCGATCCAGTTCGTCTGCATCGTCTTCACGCGCTCGGGCCACTCCAGCCCCGAGAAGTCCAGCAGCTCGTCGGCGTAGTCGGTGATCTTGAAGTGCCACTGGGGCATCAGCCGCCGCTCGACCAGGGCGCCGCTGCGCTCGCCGCGTCCGTCGACGACCTGCTCGTTGGCGAGCACGGTCTGGTCGACGGGGTCCCAGTTCACGTAGCTCTCCTTGCGGTACGCCAAGCCACGCTCGAACATCCGGACGAAGAACCACTGGTTCCAGCGGTAGTAGTCCGGCTCGCACGTCGCCAACGTCCTCGACCAGTCGAACATGGCGCCCATGCGCTTGAACTGCGTCGTCATGAACGCGATGCGCTCACGCGTCAGGCGGGCAGGGTGGACGTCGCCGCCCTCGCGGGCCGCCTTGATGGCGGCGTTCTCGGCCGGCAGCCCGAACGCGTCGAAGCCCATCGGGAAGAACACGTTCTTGCCCTTCATCCGCAGGTAGCGAGCCGCCGCGTCGGCCGGCGTCTCGGCGTACCAGTGCCCGACGTGCAGGTTGCCGGACGGGTAGGGGAACATCGTCAGGAAGTAGTGCTTGGGCCGGCTCGCGTCCTCGAGATCCACCCGGTACAGACCTTCGGCGTCCCACGCCGCCTGCCAGCGGGGCTCGATCTCCTGCGGTCGGTAGGCGTCGGCGCGCCGCTCGGGCGCGGACTCGGTGGCTCGGTCGGACATGGCGGATCCTCCAACGGCGCTCCTGGAGCGCGATCCCACCGGCGTGGGCCGGCAGGACGAGCGCGGCGCCAGGCGCCGCGGGGGTGCTCGGTCGTGTCCACGCGACGCCGCCCCGGCCAAGGCCGGGGCGCACGCGGGACGCCGGCCTGCGGGCGAGCGGTCAGCGCAGGCGGGGCCCCGGGCGAGATCGTCGCAGGGTGCGGCTCATCGGACGCATGGTAGCCGCGCCCCAGGGGGGTGTCAACGAGGCACGTCGGCCGGCGAGGCCGCTTCCGCCGCGGCCTCGCCGATCGCGTCGATCAGGCGGTGGACGTAGATCAGGGCGCGGGTGTCCGGCTCACGCTCCAGCCGGATCCAGCGGCGCGCCTCGAAGTAGAGGCAGCCGCGGAGCCGGTCGAGGTCGGCGGTCAGCCACGCCGGCAGCTCGCCGGTGTCTGCCCACTGCGACGCGGCACGATTCGCCATCTCCCCGCACATCGTCATTCCGAACCGCGCGTAGCCGTCGAAGGTGTAGGCGAACGCGATCACCTCCTCGAACGGTGCCCGCGGATGAGGCAGGTGGTCCCGGGTCAACGCGGCGTGAGCGACGGGCCGCACGGCGGCGTCTTCCCGCGTCGCGTCGTCGTCCGTCGGAGGGGCGTCGTCCATGGCGGAAGCGTACCGCCGAGCGGCGGGCACGGCCGTCGTCCCGCCGGCTCGGGAGCAGCGGGTAGACTGGCGACGGACACCGATGGACGCTACGCACGCGGGCGAACGCCCGCAGGGAAGGAACCAAGGTGGACTACGAACTGATCGTGATCGGCTCGGGCCCCGGCGGCTACCACGCCGCCCTGCGCGCCGCTCAGCTGGGCCTCCGCACCGCGGTGGTCGAGAAGGGCGACATCGGCGGGGTGTGCCTGAACATCGGCTGCATCCCGACGAAGGCCCTGCTCCACGTCGCCGCGGACCTGCGGGAAGCGGCGCACGCGTCCGAGTTCGGCGTGGACTTCGGCGAGCCGTCGATCGACCTGGAGCGTCTCGAGTCGTGGAAGGGGTCGGTCGTCAAGAAGATGACGGGCGGCGTCTCGATGCTGTTCAAGGGCGCCAAGATCGAGCGGATCGACGGCGAGGCCGTCTTCTCCGGGCCCAACGAGCTGACGGTCGGCGACCGCACCGTCACGTTCGAGAAGGCGATCATCGCGACCGGCTCCTCGCCGATCGTGATCCCCGGCTTCGAGCCCGACGGCGAGACGATCGTCGACTCCACCGGCGCGCTGCAGGTGCCCGAGATCCCCGCGCGGTTCATGGCGATCGGCGGAAGCGCCATCGGCCTGGAGTTCGCGGACATCTACCACGCCCTCGGATCCGAGACGACGGTCGTCGAGATGCTGGATCAGATCGTGCCGGCCGGCGATCCGGACGCCGCCAAGGCGCTGCGCAAGAGCTTCGAGAAGCGCGGCGTGCAGGTCCGCACCGGCACGAAGGCCGTATCGAACGAGCGGACGGACGACGGCCTCGAGGTCACCCTGGAAGCGGCGGACGGCACGCGCGACACGGTCGTCGTCGACAAGCTCCTCGTCGCCGTGGGACGCCGCCCCAACTCGAAGAATCTCGGCCTCGACGAGATCGGCGTGAGCGTCGACGAGCAGGGATTCGTCTCCACGGACGACGCGATGCGCACCTCGGTCCCGCACATCTACGCGATCGGGGACGTGGCGTGCCCGCCGCTGCTGGCGCACAAGGCGATGAAGGAGGGGCTCGTCGCGGCCGAGCACGCGGCCGGCAAGCCCGCGGCGTACGACACCGTGGTGCCCTCCGTGATCTACACCAGCCCCGAGCTGGCGTCGGTCGGGATGACCGAGGCGGAGGCCGAGGAGGCCGGCTTCGAGCTCCGCATCGGCACGTTCCCGATGTCGGCCTCGGGTCGCGCGACGGCGCTCGGCGGAAGCGAAGGGCTCGTGAAGCTGATCGGCGACGCCAAGACCGACGTGCTCCTGGGGTTCCACATGGTGGGCCCGAACGCGGGCGATCTGGTGGCCGAGGCGGCGCTGGCGATCGAGATGGGCGCCACGCTCGAGGACATCGCGCTCACGCAGCACCCGCACCCCACCATCGCCGAGACGGTGATGGAGGCCGCGGAGCACGCGCACGGTCAGGCGATCCACATCGCCAACCGGCGCCGGCGCTGACGCGCGGACGCCGCTTCCGACGCGCGATCGGGCGCCAGCGCGCAGGCGCGGGCGCCCGATCGCGCGTCAGGTCGTGTACTCGGCGTTGATGCGGACGTAGCCCTCGGTCAAGTCGCAGCCCCAGGCGCGCCCGCGCGCGTCGCCCGCCGCGAGGTCGACGCGGATCGTGACGTCGTCGGCGTCCAGGGCGGCGGACAGCTCGGCGGCGTCGAACGCGACGGGACCGCCGAGGTACACCGGCCGCTGCTGCAGCGTGATCTCTAGCTTCGAGACGTCCCACAGCACCCCCGTCTGACCGATCGCGGAGAGGATCCGTCCCCAGTTGGGGTCGCGCCCGTGCACGGCGGCCTTCACCAGCGAGCTTCCCGCGACCGCGCGGGCGGCGCGGCGTGCCTCGGTCTCGTCCCGCCCGCCGGCCACCTCGACGCGGAGCAGCGTGGAAGCACCTTCGCCGTCCGCCGCGATCTTCTCGGCGAGCCGGACCGCGACCGCTTCGAGCGCCTCGGCGAACTCCTGCGCGCCCGCTTCGATCCGCTGGCTGGACAGCAGGATCGCCATGTCGTTCGGCGACGTGTCGCCGTCCACGGTGATCTGGTTGAAGGTGCGGTCGACCGTCTCGGGCCACAGCTCGCGGAGCACGGCCTGCGACACGTCGGCGTCGGTGACCACGAACGCCAGCATGGTGCCCATGTTCGGGTGGATCATCCCCGAGCCCTTCGCGATGCCGACGACGCGTGCGCCCCCGCGCAGCGTGGCGGCGACCGTCTTGATGCGCGTGTCCGTCGTCAGGATCGCCTCGGCCAGGCCGGCGGCGTCCTCGCTCAGCCCGGCGGGCAGACGCGCCACGCCGCTGCGGACGCGGTCCATCGGCATGGGCACGCCGATCACGCCGGTGCTTGCGGTGAGGACCTCGTGGGGCCGCGTGCCGCCCAACAGGGCGGCCATGCGCGACGCCATCTCCTCGTTGTCGAAGCCGGCCTGCTCGCCCGACGCGCAGTTGGCGTTCCCCGCGTTCATCACGATCGCGCGGACCGTCTCGCCGGTGCCGTAGCGGACGGCGTTCCGCGACACGCACGGCGCGGTGAGGCGGTTGCGGGTGCCGGTGTACGCCCACGAGACCGGCCCGTCGGCGACGAGCAGCGCCAGATCGGGCTTGCCCGACGGCTTGATTCCGGCGGCGATCGCGGAGGCGGTGAATCCTTCGGGAAGTCTCATGGCCAGCGGCCCTCCATCTCCAGCGAAGTCGTCTCGGGAAATCCGAATGCGAGGTTGAATCCTTGGACCGCCTGCCCGGCGGCTCCCTTGCCGAGGTTGTCGATGACGACGAACGCCGTGGCGAGCCCGGTTCGGGCATCGAAGCGCACCGTCGCCACCGCCCGGTCCGAGCCGGTGACCGCCTTGACGTCGGGCAGCTCGTCCTGGACGTGGACCATCGGATCGTGCTCGAAGCAGCTGCGCATCGCGTCCAGGAGCGACGCCTCGTCGTGGCCGCCTTCGGGCCGGAAGGTGCAGCTGGCCAGGATGCCGCGCACCATCGGGACGAGGTGCGGCGCGAAGCTGACCGGCAGGGGGCGGTACGGCACGTGGGTGCGGAGCGCGCGCCCCTGCGCCGCGGCCCGTCCGAGGGTGGCCTCGATCTCCGCCAGGTGCCGGTGGCCGCCAGCGACCTTGTACGGGCGGGCGTTCTCGGCCATCTCGGCGAAGTGCAGTCCGGGCGCGGTGGCGCGTCCTGCGCCGCTGGTACCGGCCAGCACGGTGCACACGGGGACCGTGTCCGCGCTGAGGAGTCCCGCGCTGGCGTAGGGAAACAGCGCCAGCGACGCCGCCGTCGCGTTGCATCCCGGCGCGGCCACGATCGGGGCTCCCGGCAGCTCGTCGCGGTGGGGTTCGACGAGGCCGTAGCGGGCGTCGGCGAGGTCGCCGGGATGCGGGTGCTCCCCGTACCAGGCGCGGTAGGTGTCGGCGTCCAGGCGCGAGTCGGCCGAAAGATCGATCACCCGGGCGCCGGCGGCGCGTGCGGCGCGCACCCACGGCGCGGTCGCGCCGTGGGGCGTCGCGAGGAACGCCACGTCGGCGCCGTCCAGCGCGTCGTCCGGCGTCAGGAACGCAGCGTCGTCCAGGCCGGCGAGGTGCGGCCAGGCGTCGCTCAGCGGCCGCCCGGCGTACGAGCGGGAGCCCAGACGGAGCCGGTCCACCCCCGGGTGGCGCCGCAGGCGGCGGATCAGGCCGGCGCCCCCGTAGCCGTTGGCGCCGAGCACGGCGGCGACGAGGCTCACGCGCCGGGCCCGAGCAGCTGGAAGAGGATCGCCTTGTGCGCGTGGAGCCGGTTCTCCGCCTGGTCGAACACGACGCTGCGCGGGTGGTGGACCGCCTCCTCGACGACCTCCTCGCCGTAGTGGGCCGGCAGGTCGTGCATGAACACGCCGCGGGGCGAGAGGAGCTCGAACCACTCCGGCGTCACGGTGTAGCCGGCGAACGCCTCGCGACGCAGGTCCGCGTCCTCCTCGTCGCCCATCGAGATCCACACGTCGGTGTACAGCGCGTCGGCGCCGCGGGCGGCCTCGCGCGGATCGCGCACGATGCTCACGTCGGCGCCTCGCGCCTTCGCGGCGGCCAGCACGTCCGGGTCGGGGTCGTACCCCTCCGGACAGGCGATCACCAGCGACACGCCGCTCGCGGCGGCCGCGTTCAGGTGGCTGTTGCACACGTTGTTCCCGTCGCCGACGAAGGCGACGCGCAGCCCGTCCAGGGTGCCGAACGTCTCGAGCAGGGTGATGTAGTCCGCCGTCAGCTGGCAGGGATGAAGCAGGTCCGAGAGGCCGTTGATGACCGGCACGTCGGCGTGCTCGGCGAGGTCCACCAGCGTGGCGTGCCCGTAGGTGCGGGCCATGATGCCGTCGACCCAGCGCTCGAGGTTCTTCGCGACGTCCCGGATCGACTCGCGCACGCCGACGCCGATGAAGTTCTGCGAGAGCAGCACCGAGTGCCCGCCGAGCTGGAACATGGCGATGTCGAACGTCGATCGCGTGCGGAGCGACTGCTTCTCGAAGATCATGGCCAGGGTGACGTGCTCCAGCGGCCGCGGCCGCTGACCGTCGCGCCAGCCGCGCTTGAGCGCGATCCCGCTGTCCAGCAGGCCACGGAACGAATCGGCGTCCCACTGGGCGAGCGAGAGGAAGTCCTTCCCCCGCATGGCGTCGATCCGCGTGACATCGGTCGGCAGGGCGCCGGTTCGCGCTGCGTCGTTCATGGCCGTGACCTCCTCGCGTGCGCGCTCGCACCGCGGCCGGCCGAGCGGGACCGGCGGGCGCGAGCGCGTCACGATCGGCGGAGAGCGTACCATGCGCGCCGCGGCCGCCCCGGGCGGCCTCTCTACGGGCGTCGCGAGGTCCGGCGCGGCAGCGCCGAGGCTCAGCCCACGCCCAGGGCGCCGAGGTAGGCGGCCAGGACGGCGTCGCCGAAGAACAGCGCCAGCACGCCGCCCAGCGCCAGGAACGGACCGAACGGCACGACGCGACCGCCGCCGGCGATCCGTTGCGCCACGCCCACGACGGCCCCGATCAGCACCGCGGCGAACACGCCGACGAGCAGCCGCTCCCAGCCGAGCACGACGCCCAGAAGCGCCGCGAGCTTGACGTCGCCGAACCCCATCGCCACCGGCTCGTCCTCGGCGACGCGCGGATCGCGCGCCACGTCGCCCGGCCCCGCCGAGGACCCCCCGGCGGGCACCTCGACCCGGCTTCCCTCGGGCGCCGCGACCTCGGCGGACGTCGACCGGCCGGTCGCCAGGTCGTAGATCCACCACACGACCGCGCCGCCCAGCGCCGCGGCGCCGGCGGCCGCGAGGCTGCCGCCCAGCGACCGGACGACGCCCACGCCCAGCGGCGACGCCGCGACGGCCACCGCCCAGCCTGCCCAGACGAGCGGCTCGGGGAGGCGAATCGGGCGTCGCGCGACCAGGTTGGTCAGGAGCGACGCGGCGGCCGCCGCCAGACCGGCGGCCAGGCCGCCCGCCGCGCCGACCAGCGCCGCGAGGTTCGCCTGGTCGAAGCCGATGGGCCAGAGCCGCTCGCCCGTGTCGCGGAAGCGCCGGAGCACCAGCGCGCCGATGCGGTTCACCAGCGTGAGCACGCCGGCGCCCAGCGCCGCGCCGAACGCCGCCCCCGCGAACTCGGGAAGATGGGGCGCCCCCCGCCAGGCGAGCGCGGCGACGAGCCCCACGGCGAGTCCGGGCAGCGTGAGCACGTCGGGAATCTCGAATCGGTCCAGGTCGATGAACGTCGCGATCACCAGCAGCGTCCACCAGGCGGCCAGGAACGCGAAGGCGACCGGGTGGTCCAGCGGCGACCAGCGCCACGCCATCAGCGCGAAGCCCAGCGCAACGAGCGCCTCGACGAACGGATAGCGCGCCGAGATGACCGTGCCGCAGCCGCGGCAGCGACCGCGCTGCACCGCCCACGAGACGATCGGGACGAGCTCCAGCGGTCCCAGCCGGCGTCCGCATCGCGGGCACGACGAGCCGGGGTGCACGATCGACGCTCCCGAAGGGAGGCGGTGGATCACGACGTTCGAGAAGCTGCCGATCAGCGCGCCGAACAGGGCGGCGATCAGTACGACGGTCAGGGTCACGGCGTCCGACCGACCGAAGCGCGGGGGACGGGGGCGAGGAGTGCGAGCGGCATGGGGCTCCTTCCGCCTGGCGTTCTCATCGAACACGGTGGTACGGTGCCGGCGCTATGAGAAGACACACGACCCGTGCACTCGCCCTGATCCTGATCGCTCTGCTGGGCCTCGCGTCGGCGCAGCAGACCGACCCCGTCGCCCCCTTCGGCATCGCGTTCGTCGACACGCAGGCGCTCATCGCCGCCCATCCCGCGCAGGAGGAGATCGCCCGGCTGGGCGAGGCGCTGGACGCCGAGCTCCAGGAGCTGCTGGGGCAGCGCGACGCGCTGCTGCAGAAGCAGCAGGCGCAAGCGCTCACGCCCGAAGAGGAGGAGCTTCTGCAGGCCCTCCAGGTCACGATCCAGACGCGGCGCGACAGCGGCCTGCAGGACATCCGCCAGGCGGCCGGTCCGGCGGAGGCCGCGGCGAACGAGATCATCCGCGAGATCGCACGCGACGAAGGGTTCGCGCTGGTCATGGACATCGAGGCCGCGTCCGGCCTGGTCGTGTTCGCCGCCGACGGCGTGCCCGATCTCACCGCGGCGGCGGTGGCCCTGATGGAGGAGCGCTTCCCGGCCGAGTGAGCGTCCGGCGCGCCGACCGGCCGGCGCGCGCGATCGTCTAGCCATCGTCCGCGCCTGCGTCCCGCTGCAGCGAGGCCAGGTACGCCCGGTCGTCGTCGCTCAGCGGGGCGTGCGCCAGCAGGTCGGGTCGGCGCGACCAGGTGCGTAGCAGCGCCTGCCGGCGCCGCCAGGCGGCCACGCGCTCGTGATGCCCGGAGGTGAGCACCTCCGGCACCTCCTCGCCCTCGAAGGTCGGCGGCCGGGTGTACTCGGGGTAGTCCAGCAGGCCCGTCGCGAACGAGTCGTGCTTGTGGCTGTCGGCGTGCCCCAGCACGCCCGGGAGCAGCCGCGCGACCGCTTCGATCAGGCAGAGCGCGGGCAGCTCGCCGCCCATCAGCACGAAATCGCCGATCGACACCTCGCGGTCGACGCGGGACTCGGTCCGCGCGTCGAACCCCTCGTACCGTCCGGACAGCAGGCAGAGATGCTCCTTGGCCGCGAGCTCCTCGACCAGCGGCTGGTCCAGCCGCTGCCCGGCCGGCGACAACAGGATCGTCTCGTCCGGGGGAGGATCGTCGCTGGCCGCTTCGGCCAGCGCGGCGGCGGCCACGTCCACGCGGATCACCATGCCGGCGCCCCCGCCGTAGGGCGCGTCGTCCACGCGGCCGGTGCGGTTCCCCGCGAAGCGGCGAAGGTCGCGCGCTCGCAGCTCCAGCAAGCCGCGGCGCGTCGCGCGGCCCAGCAGCGCCTCCTGCCGGTAGGCGTCGATCAGGTCGGGGAAGAGCGTGTAGACGGTGACGATCATGGCGCGTCCAGCAGTCCGGGGGGAGGATCGACGACGTCGACGCCGTCGGGACCGGTGCGGACGTACGGCGCCGCGGCGGGCAGGAACGTCTCGCCGGCCGGACCCCGCATACGCAACAGCGGCTGCAGCGCCGGTCCTTCGACGGCCACGACCTCGCCGATCGTCCGGCCGCTCAGGCGTACCGGCAGCCCGATGAGGGCGGTCAGGCCGGCGTCGTCCGCGCCTTCGGGGGCGGAGGCGAGGGGCGGGGCCCAGACGGTGGCGTGGACCAGCTGCTTCGCGGTCTCGACGCGGCGCACGCGGTCGACACGAAGCAGGAACTCGCGACCGTGCGGGCCGAAGGAGACGACGCGCGCCTCGCCCAGGCCCTCGATCCAGACCGACGGCGCCGCCTGAAGCGCCTCGGCGCCGGCGTCACCGACCGGATGCACGCGCATGGCGCCTTCCAGGCCGTGACTGCGCCCGATCCGGGCGACCGGACGGTGACCGGAGGGCGGCCGCGACGGGTCGGTCATGGGGTCAGTCGATCAGATGGACGTCCACCCGCTGGCGGCCGTCGGCGGCCGCGCGGGCGAGGGTGCGGAGGGCGTTGATGATCCGACCGTTGCGGCCGATGATGCGCCCCGCGTCCCCTGGGGCGCAGCGGATCTCGATCCGCACGCCCTTGCCGCTGCGCTCGGCTCCGATCGCCAGGGCGCCCGGATCCTCCACGAGGTTCTGGACGACGAACGTGACCAGCTCCAGCGGCATGCTTCCTCTGTTCAGGCGCCGGTGCCGGCGCGCTTGAGGTAGGCGTCGGTGCGCTTCGCGCGCACGCCGGGAACGTCCATGCCCTGCTTCTCGAACAGGCGGACGACGGTCTCGGTCGGCTGGGCGCCGACGTCGAGCCAGTGCGCGGCACGCTCGGCGTTCACGCGGAGCGGCTCTTCGGTGGTATCGCGCGGATCGTAGTAGCCGAGCTGCTCGATATAGTCGGCGCTCCGCTTCTTGCGCGAGTCGACGACGACGATGCGGTAGTGCGGGTTGCGCTTGGAGCCCATGCGCATCAGGCGGATCTTGACCATGCTGACTTCTCCTCGGTCTCCGGCCGGGCTTCGCTCCGGGCGGGTAGCCTTCGGGTGCGAAGGCGGTTCGGGTCTACGGCTGTTCGAAACCACGGCTCCGGGCGAACGACCCGGTCGGCAACTCTTGACTCTACACGGGGTCGGCTACGCGGTGCAAACCCTGCGGTCGTCACAGCCCGGGACGCCGGCCGCCCTTCGGTGGGCGACGCCCCATCCGCTTCATCATCTTGCGCATCTGCTCGTAGTTCTTCATCAGCCGATTCACGTCCTGCACGGACGTGCCCGAGCCGCGTGCGATCCGCCGCCGACGGCTGGCGTCGAGCAGCTTGGGGCGGGTCCGCTCGCGCTCGGTCATGCTGGAGATGATCGCCTCGACGCGGCCGATCTCGCCCTCGTCCACCTGCGTGCCGTCGGGAATCAGCTTGTTCGCGCCGGGGATCATGCCGAGGATGTCGGTGAACGAGCCCATCTGCTTGAGCTTGCGCATCTGCACCAGCATGTCCTGCAAGGTGAAGTCGCCGAGGTTCTTGAGGTCGCGCTCGTCCTCGTCCTCGCCCTCGAGCGCCTTGGCCTTCTCGATCAGCGTGAGCATGTCGCCCATGCCGAGGATCCGGCCGGCGATGCGGTCGGGACGGAACGGCTCGAGCCCGTCGAGACGCTCGCTGACGCCGGCGAAGTAGATCGGCTTGCCGGTGACGTGCTTGGCCGACAGCGCGGCGCCGCCGCGGGCGTCGCCGTCCATCTTGCTCATCACCAGGCCGGTCACGCCGATCCGCTCGTCGAACGAGGTCGCCACCGGAAGCGACTGCTGACCGGTCATGGCGTCGACCACCAGCATCCGCTCGGTCGGCTCCATCACGCTGGACAGCTCGGCGAGCTGCTCCATCAACGCCTCGTCGATCTGCAGGCGGCCGGCGGTATCGACGATCACCAGGTCGCGGAAGTCGGCCCGGAGCATGGCGTCCAGGCGGCGCTTCGTCGTCGCGGGCGACTCGCCGTCCTCGACCTTGAGGATCGGAACGCCGACCTGACCGGCGAGCACCTCGAGCTGATCGCGGGCCGCGGGGCGCTGCGTGTCCGCCGCGACCAGCAGCGGACGACGTCCCTTGGCCTTGTACTGGTATGCGAGCTTGCCCGCGGTGGTGGTCTTGCCGGCGCCCTGGAGGCCCATCAGCAGCCAGACGTTGCCTTCGCTGCGCAGCTCCGGCTGTCGGGCCTGGCCGCCCAGGATCTCCTGCAGCTCGTCGTGGACGATCGCGACGACGCGCTGGTCCGGGTTGAGGCTCATCAGCGTGTCCGAGCCGACGGCTTTCTCCTGGACGCGCTTCGTGAAGTCGCGAGCCACCTCGAGGTTCACGTCGGCCTCGAGCAACGCGACGCGGACCTCGCGCAGCGCCGCCTTGACCTCGGCCTCGGAGAGCTTGCCGCGGCCGCGGAGCGATTCGAACACGGACTGGAGACGATCGCCTAGGTTCTGGAACATGGGTCCTCTGGGCCCGAAGGCCGACCGACAGGGTAGCGGAGGGCCGAGAGTCCGTCAAGGACGCGGTGCTAGACTCGTCACGATGCCGTTCCGCGAAGCTCATCCCACGCCCGCACCCCGCCTCGTCGCGCTGGCCCTCGCGGCGCTGCTGGCCGTGACGGCGCCCGCACCGGTCGCCGCCCAGACGTTGGCCGAGGTCACCTTCGTCGCCGCGACGGTGACGACGCTGAACCCCGCCATCCGGCTGCCCTCGGGCAGCCTGCGGGCGGTCGGGCCCGGCGTGGACGCGTTGCTCGCGCGGCTTCCCGACGCGTCCGCGTGGACGGAGCCCGAGGCGTACGTGGCCAGGGGCATCGCGTCGCGCCTGCGGCCGGCGTTCGAGCAGCAGGTCGTCACCGGCTTCGCTGCCGCCGGCTTCTTCGAGTCGGCGCGCCGGACCGCGCCCGACGGCGCGGGTACCAGGACCCGGATCGAGTTCGAGGGTCCAGCGGGAGAACGGGCGCTGCTGGTCCTGTTCGACGCGCCGGAGGAAGTGACCTGGCTCGTCGCCCGCTCGCGGTGAGGCGTGCCGGTCGGACGGGGCCGCGCGAGGCCGGCGGCGTGACGCGTGCAGCGGAGCTGCGCTTCGGTGTGCTGCGGATCACGCTGCTGTCGTGGATCTTGCCGCTCGCGCTCGTGGCGGGCGTTCCGTTCGGCCTCCTCGGTCCGGTCTCCACGGCGATCGCTCAGCAGGCGCCCGTCGGCTCCCCGAACGAGCGTGCGCGTGCCGCGCTGGAAGTCGCCCGCATCGACCCCGGGCCCGCCTCGCCGGACGCGCCGGCGTGGGCCGCGGCGATCGAGCTCGCGACGGAAGCCGTGGCGCACGCCGAGAGCGCTGCAGGCGACGCCGCGGACGAGACGCTGCACGAGGCGCTCCGGCTGTTGGCGTGGAGCTACCAGGGCGCCGGCTGGTGGTCGCGCGCCTTCGCGACGTGGGAACGCCTCGAGCAGGCGAAGGGAAGCCTGCACGACGCGGACGCGGCCGGCAGGCGCGACGCCGCGCTGCAGCTCGCGTTCGCGCGCTACGAGGCGGGCGACCTCGAGGGGGCGGCGCGACGGTTCGACGCGCTGCTCGCGACCGACCCGGAGGACGTGGCCGCGCTTCGCTGGCGGGGGAGGATCGCGCTCGAGCGCGGTCGTCCCGAGGCGGCGGAGGGCGCCTGGGAACGGCTGGTGGAGCTGCGGCCGGACGATGCGGGCGCACGTTTCCACCTGGACCTGGCGCGCGAGCGTTCCAGGTACGGCCGGCAGGCCAGCGACGCGTACCGAGGAGGACTCGCCGCCTACGAGGCGAACGATCTGGCTGCCGCCATCGAGGCGTTCGCTGCGGCGAGGACCGCCGCTCCCGGGTGGAGCGAGGCGGAGCGATGGCACGCCCGTGCGCTGTTCGAGGCGGACCGCGACGCGGCCGTGGCGGCGTGGGAGCGGATCGTCGAGGCCAATCCGGACGACGCGTCCGCCCGCTGGTTCCTGGAGCGTGCGCGCCTGCAGCGTCGGGTCGGACGTGCCGCGATGCTGGCGGCGGACGACGCCCGTGCAGCGAGCGAGGCGAACGACCCGGCTGCCGCGCTGGCGGCGTGGCGGCGGGCGCTCGAGCAGGCGCCCGGCTGGACCGAGGCCCGCCTGGGCGTGGCGCGCGCCGCGACCGCGGCCGGCGCGGCAGACGTGGCCGAGGACGCCTGGACGTCGTTGCTGGACGGTCTGCCCGAGGACGATCCGATTCGCGTCGAGGCGCGGCAAGGACGCGCGACCGCACGCGTGCTGGGTCGTCTGGGTCCCGACGCCGCGCAGGACTACGGCGCCGCCCTGGCGGCGTACGAGCGCGGCGAGACGGACGAGGCCGTGCGGCTGCTGTCGCGCGTCGTCGAGGTCGCGCCCGATGCGGTCGAGCCGTGGACGTGGCTGGCGCGCATCGCGTTCGCCCGAGGCGAGTGGTCCACCGCCGCCCGCGCCTACGAGCGGGCCTCCGAGCTGCAGCCCGAGGACGAGGACCTCGCGTTCTTCGCCGAGGAGGCCCGCCGCATGGCCGGCCCCGACACGACCGCCCCGTAGGCGCGAACGCGCGTCCGAGTCCGCACGAGCGTCCCGAGGAGAGAGGCCGATGACGAGATTCTACGAACGCAAGCGAGGCCCGAACGGTCCCTACCTCGAGACCGACCTTCCGGGCGTGCTGGTGAGCCGGCTGCCCCTGCTCAACAAGGGGACCGCGTTCAGCGAGGACGAGCGCCGTGCCTTCGGCTTGGACGGCCTCTTCCCGTCCAAGGTCTCGACGCTGGACGAGCAGGTGGCCCGTGCGGAAGCGAACCTGCGCGGCTTCGAGGTGGACCTCGACAAGCACGTCTATCTGAGGGTTCTCCAGGACCGTAACGAGGTCCTGTTCTACGCCTTGGTGGAGCGCAACCTCGAAGAGATCCTGCCGCTCATCTACACCCCGACCGTCGCGGAGGCGGTCGAGCGCTTCAGCCACATCTACCGGCACCCTCGCGGCCTGGTGGTTTCGACCGAGACGATCGACCGGGTGGACGAGCTTCTGGCCAACGTTCCCCTGCCGGACGTGCGGCTGGCGGTCGCCACCGACAGCGAGGGCATCCTGGGCATCGGCGACCAAGGGTTCGGCGGGATGGCGATCTGCATCGGCAAGCTGTCGCTCTACACCGCCGGCGCGGGGGTGGATCCCGGACAGTCGCTGCCGATCGAGCTGGACGTGGGAACGAACCGTCAGGATCTGCTGGACGACCCGATGTACCTCGGCGTCCGTCACGAGCGACTCCGCGGACGCGACTACGACGCGTTCGTGGAGCGGTTCGTCGAGGCCTTCCAGAAGCGCTTCCCGTCGGCTCTGCTGCAGTGGGAGGACTTCAGCAAGCAACGCGCGTTCGACCTTCTCGAGCGCTACCGTGACGTGCTGCCCAGCTTCAACGACGACGTGCAGGGGACCGGCGCGGTGGTGCTGGCGGGCCTGCTGGCGGCCGCCCGCGTCAGTCGTCGGCCCATCGGTCACGAGACGATCGCGATCCACGGCGCCGGTGCCGGCGGCGTAGGGGTCGCCCGGCAGATCGTCGCCGGACTCCGTCGGGCGGGTGCGAGCGAGCGCGACGCGAAGGCGCGCGTGCTCGTGCTCGACTCGCGTGGCCTGGTCGTCGAGGGCCGGACGGGGGTGGACGCCTACAAGGCGGAGGTGGCCCAGCCCGCCTCCCGGCTCGAGGGATGGCGCTTCGACGGCGAGGCGCCCGACCTGCTCGAGACGGTCCGGGAAGGCGGCGTCACGGCGCTGATCGGGCTGTCCGGTCAGCGCGGCGCGTTCGGACGGGAGATCGTCGAGGCGGTGGACCGCAACACGCCCGTGCCGATCGTCTTCCCGCTCTCGAACCCGACGCGCCACTCCGAGGCGGACCCGGCGGACGTGCTCGACTGGACCGAGGGACGCGCCCTGGTGGCGACCGGCAGCCCGTTCCCCGACGTTCTGCGCGGCGGCCACAGGACCGTCGTGGGTCAAGGGAACAACGCGTTCGTGTTCCCCGGCTTGGGCCTGGGCGTGATGCTGTCCGGAGCACGCCGCGTGAGCGACGACATGCTCAGCGCGGCGGCCGAGGCGCTGGCCGACTACGTGGACGTGGGGCGCCTGGAGCACGGCGCGCTCTTTCCCAGCGTCGCGAAGCTCCGGAGCGTCAGTCGGCAGGTGGCGGTCGCCGTGGTGCGGCAAGCGCAGAGCGAAGGGCTCGCCAGCGAGCGGCTGGGCGACGACCTGGACCGCGCGGTGAGCGAGGCGATGTGGACGGCGACGTACCTGCCTCTGCGGCGGTCCTCCTAACCGTATGAGCGCTCGCGGCATGGACCGTGCCGCCGTCCGGGCGGTGGCGCTGCGCGTGGCCGCTCTGGCCTTGTTGCTCCTGCTGGCGCTGGTCGCTGCGCTGACGACGCGAACGCTGCAGCGCCTGCCCGACGCGACGATCTACCTCGTCCGCTACGACGACCGCGCCGGGTTCGAGCTCGAGCCCGTCGCGCGGCGTTTGGGGACCGACGATGCGGAGGCGTACGCGCGGGCGGCCGTCGAGGCGTTGGCGGACGGGGCCACGGACGTGGAGGCGGCGCAAGGACTGTCGACGGCGGTGCCGGAGGGGACGCGCGTCCTGGACGCCGAGGCGCGCGACGGAACGCTGCGTGTCGATCTCTCGCCCGAGGTGGCGTCGGGAGGCGGTACCGCCTCGATGCGCGGGCGGCTGGAGCAGCTCCGCTGGACGTTGACCCGACCGAGCTCGATCGAGGTCGTCGACCTCTGGATGGACGGCGAGCCGCTGCGCGTGCTGGGGGGCGAGGGACTCATGGTCGAGCCGCTCTGGCGTCGACCGGACGACGACCGGATGCCGAGCTGGTGAGGCGCGTCGTCGCCGCGACCCCGTGGGCTGCGACCGGCGCGCTCCGCCGCGTCGTCGCGACGCTGCTGGTCGTCGCGATCGCCGTCGCGATCGGAAGCTGGGCCGGGGCTGGCGGGGGGGAGGGCGCCCTTCCCTCCGACGACGACTGGATGCGCAGCGAGAGCGCCCGTGGACGCCTGTTCGACCGGGTCGCCGACCGGGTCGAGCAGGTCTATTGGGATCCAGGACGCATCGACTGGTCCTCCTGGCGCGCCGCGCACCGGGACGAGGTGGTCCGCGCCCGTAGCCGCCCCGCTCTGGACGGGGCGTTCCGGCGAGCGTTCGACGGTCTGGGCGACGGACACTCGCGCTGGATCGGCCGGCCCGCCGGCACGGTCGCACGCGATCGGCGGGTCGACCCGTCCACCCCCGTCGATCTGGGGGTCGAGGCGATCCCGTTGGACGAGCGCGGATTGCTGGTCACCCGCGTGCATCCGGGCGCGGCGGGCGACGTCGCCGGCCTGCAGCGGGGCGACGTGATCGAACGGGCGAACGGTCGTTCGCTGCGCGAGCCGGGATTGAGGTGGGCGATGCAGGACCGGATCGCCGAGGCGCTGCGCTCCGGCGTCGCGACGCTCGAGATCGAGCGCCCCGGCAGCGGCAGCGTCCGGCTCGACGTCGTGCCGGCGCAGGTGCCCCCCGGGGCCCGCCAACGCCCGGTCGGGACGCTCGATCCGGCCAGCGGCGTCGCGCGGCTCGAGCTGCCCGCCTTCGTCGCCGGCTCGGCCCACGCCGCACATGCGGAGGTCGCGAGGCTGCAGGACGCGGGGGCCCGCGCGCTGGTCGTGGATCTGCGTGGAAACCCCGGCGGGGGCGTCCTCGAGATGGGGCTGCTGCTGGCCCTGTTCCTGGAGGGCGAGCCGGTCGGCGCCTGGACCGATCGCGGACCCGCCTGGACGCTCCGGATCGAGCGCGACGGGGGCGGGGCGACCGCGCGGCTGGTGGCGCGCGGCGGGGCCTCGCCCGGTCGTGACGTCGCGGTGGAGCGGATCGCCGAGGCGGCCGTGTGGAACGGCCCGGTCGCGGTCCTGGTGGACGAACGAAGCGCCAGCGCGGCGGAGGCGACCGCCGCGGTGCTCGCCTCGGCGCGCTCGGCGCCGATCGTCGGGACGGACACGCCCGGCAACGTCGAGAGCGTGCGCCGCGTGGCGTTCGTCGGCGGCAACGAGGCGTGGGTGGCGGTGGGCGACCTGCGGTTCGAGGGAGGCGCGCCGTTGGCCCCGGTCGAGGTGGACGCCGAGGCCCGGCTGGATCCGATCGAGCTGGCCCGCGGTCACGACGCGCCGTTCGCGGAGGCGATCCGTCGGCTGCGCGCCCTGCCCTGGACGCCGGGCCGTTGGTTCTGAGCCGGGACGGCGCGCGACTCGTCGTTCTCATGGTCGGACGGGGTTACCTACGGTTGTGCGCGTGCGGAACGACATGGTAGGCTGTCGCGGATCGTTCGAGGGCGGTCAGAAGCCAAGAAACCCCGTCCATCACGCACGTATACGCCCCGAACCCAACGGGCTCGGGGCGCTTCGCGAGACCGCTCGCGAGTCGGTGGTGCGCCCGACAGGATTCGAACCTGTGACCTTTCGCTCCGGAGGCGAACGCTCTATCCGGCTGAGCTACGGGCGCGCGGAAACCAAGTAGGAAACCTAGCACCGTCATCTGGAGGAAGTCAAGGGAATGAAGCTGAGCCGCCGCACGAACACCATCATTCTGTGGATCACGTCGATCGGCCTGCTGGTCGGCATGGTGATCACCTTCACCCCGACCCTGGGGGCGCTCACCGGGGGTGGGCAGAACGACACCAGCGCGCCCGCCCTGATCGTGAACGGCGAGACGATCAGCGACCTCGAGGTCGCGCAGGCGCGCCGCTCGTCTCCCATCTTCAACGTCGTCCAGGAGGGACCGGTCGCCGAGGATCTCGAGCTGCTCCTGGTCGACCAGCTGATCCGCCAGGAAGTGCTGGCTCAGGCGGCGTCGCGCATGCGGGTCGGCAGCGGCCAGGTACGCGAGGAGCTCCAGGCGTTCCGCGAACGCAACGCCGTCGCCGGGTCTCGCAACGACGAGGCGTACCTGCGCCTGATCGGCGGGGCCGGCTATACCGACGCGACGTTCCGCGACTACCTGCGCGATCAGCTGCAGGTCGCCGCCTTCCAGGAGGAGGTGACCGAGGGCGTCGACGTGGACGCGTCCGAGGTCGAGGCGTTCTACCGCGTGAACATCGACGCGTACCGCAGCGATCCGCGCGTGCTGGCACGACAGATCGTCGTCGACGACGTCGAGACGGCCGAGGCGCTCCGCGTACGGGCACTGGCCGGCGAGTCGTTCGGCGAGCTGGCCGCCGAGGCGTCGCTGGAGCGCGCCGATCAGAACGGCGCCGTCGGTGGCGAGACGCCCCAGCCGGTCGGACGACCGGCGTTCCCGAGCGTCGTCGCGGACGCCGTGTTCGCACGCTCGACGGCCGGTCTCACGCCGGTGGTCGAGAGCGGCGGACGGGCGTACCTCGTGCAGGTCGAGGAGATCGTTCCCGCCTCTCCGCGGCCGCTGGACGAGGTGCGCGACGAGGTCCGCGAGGACGCGCTGGCCGCGAAGCGGCAGGCGGCGTTGAACGAGCGCATCGAGGAGCTCGTCGCCGAGGCCGAGGTGTCCGTCGCCGAGGGAGCCGAGCTGTCGCTGGACGACCCGGTCGTGGCGACGGTGGGATCGCTCGAGATCCACGCCTCGGAGCTGGCGCGCGAGACCTACACGAACCCTCAGATCCAGCAGGCTCTGAGTCCGCAGACCGCGTCGCTGATCGCGCAGTTCTTCAAGCCCAGCATCCTCGAGCAGCTCGTCGACCGCGAGCTCGCGGTCCAAGGCTCGGAGCGGCTGGACGCGACGTTCTTCGGCAGCGACGCGTTGATCGCGCAGAGCGTGCTGGATTGGGTCGCCCGCGATGCCGAGGCGACCGAGAG